>NZ_JAELTX010000573.1 GCF_016429065.1 Pedobacter sp. ASV17 | reverse complement strand
ATGCCAGTCTCGAATCGAAACGGGGGCTGCGCGAGCTGGTTATCGCTGCCTCCTGCGTACGAGGCCACTGAGTACAGGCGGATACGAGAGGCGCGCGCCGGGGCAGCTATCGCCAGTCGTCGCAGTCGCAGGGACGTTGGCGGTGGTGATTGGGGCGTTCTTGTGGCCGTGACGAGCGCTGCTCGACATATTATGGGCATTCCGGCCACAGACGCCAGCGCTGACCCGTCGGGTCGCAAGCCGCTGCTGCTGGCGGATATGCTGGGAATGATACAGTCGGACTGTGAATGCGCATGTATGCAGGCTCGTTTACGATGCAAAAACTTGGAGATCGGACACCTGCCGGTGAACGGCCAAACGGTCGTCACCGCCACGTGACAGCGTGACTGGATAACGGTGGCTTGCGTCGTGATACAGGCC
>NZ_JAELTX010000572.1 GCF_016429065.1 Pedobacter sp. ASV17 | reverse complement strand
ATCTTGTATTGTGGTAAGGCTGGTGGTCTGTGGTTTTATGAAGAAGAAGAAGAAGAAAATTATATCTGCGGCCCGCTATCCGCTGCAAAATATACGAGCTGAGCCACAGGCGAGTTTGGCTTGTGCGTACCAGTCACGTGACTGGGACTGTGGCTCGTCAGGACTGCCGAGGTACCTCGTGCGCTAGCAGTGTGTGTAACGATACTTTTGCCTTGGGTGGGGCGGGGTGCAATAAGCAGGACAGGTGCCCCGGAGGTAAGGTAGTACCGACTGTAGCAAAGCGCCAGTGGAGGAATGGGCGCAGATGAGGTCAGTCGGCGGCCGTACAGCGCTTGGTGCCCCACGCTCAGGTGCTACCGTCACCTGGCGGACCACCTGAATGGGTCGCTAAAACGCACTATCGCTTGGCCAGCACTGTAG
>NZ_JAELTX010000571.1 GCF_016429065.1 Pedobacter sp. ASV17 | reverse complement strand
CAACAGATCATTCAAAGAACGAGCCATGGGCTGGAAACCAAGAAATACTCCTACTCACAGTATGGATAGATTGGACTATGAAGACGATCCAAAGATGGGTGCCAGTGGTTTGCCTGACCTTGACAACCCTATGCCAGAAGTTGGCTATGTCGACGATGACCTTGAAACAAACACTTCAGTTGTACAGGAAAGGCTCGATGGCTCTCGTGAAATGCCAAACTGGACGTCAACATCGGGAAGGGCAACCCCAACTCAAAAGAGTGTCAGTGGACAAGATAGAGAGGCTACACCCAAGCGTGGCATGGGCCTTACAGAGGCAGCTGGTGCCGCAGCCTTGGGAGCTGCCGCAGTTACAGCGGCCTTAAATGAGCAAGGCCCAGATCAAGATGAATGGCGAAGGACGTCTGATGAGCGGAAACG
>NZ_JAELTX010000570.1 GCF_016429065.1 Pedobacter sp. ASV17 | reverse complement strand
CCGAAGGAGGGCCCATGACGCCCAAACGTCAAAGAAAGTCGACGTGGCAAAAACCACAGTCACTTGTGACATGGTTCGATTCACCGCAAACAAAGGAATACCATCCTTCAACTTGTTACAAGAGTTTGAAAGATTTGTCCTCAAAGAGTCTCGTGTTGTACTGATTTTTCTTTGCACAATGACCACTTACACGGCCAAGTATAGAAACAGTCTGCTGGCCGCACGTGATGGCGTGCTGTGCAGCGTCGCGGCACTCGCGGGATTGCACACAGCGTGATTGGCCCTACTAGCGGCGCAGACCCTGGCGAACCTCCTAGCCGCAACGTCACCCTTTAAACCGGCAGCGCGAAGTGTCCTATCCCGGAACGCTTCGCCACCTTTGTTTGTTTTGTTTGTCGGCAATTTTGCCATTATGAAATA
>NZ_JAELTX010000569.1 GCF_016429065.1 Pedobacter sp. ASV17 | reverse complement strand
CAAGTGGTGTTCGCAGCGAATGGCTGGCTGTCTTCGTTATTCGGTTGCAGTTTAGCATTTTCGGTCGGTGTTCTCTTGTGGCTATAAAGGACGCTCAGTTAGTAGAAATAGAGACAATAGCAAGGAGTGAATGAGGCTGGAGACGCACCAGCCGCAGCAACACATTAGATCTTTTTGCTTCCCAAGCAAGACTTCCCCAACACCAACATTAAAACACGCCCGGCCAGCAGCGAGCCGGAGCTTGCAACTGGCAAGTCAATTACTATAACATGGACTATGTAGAGGCGAACAGCAGATACTTCACGGCAGTCACATTAGTGCATATTTCTGTCTTTTGCTACGATGCACTTTTTGCAAGTTGTTTGGAACCAATACTACCGGCAAACGCGCCGATTCCGTCATCTCGTCATGGGCTTTTAT
>NZ_JAELTX010000005.1 GCF_016429065.1 Pedobacter sp. ASV17 | reverse complement strand
AATGCGGGAAAATCTACCTTGCTTTCGGTGTTGTCGGCTGCGAAGCCTGAGATTGCAGATTACGCCTTTACTACCTTGGTGCCTAATTTGGGAATTGTTTCTTACCGTGATTCGAAGTCCTTCATTATGGCCGATATTCCTGGTATTATTGAAGGAGCATCGAAAGGAAAAGGGTTAGGCTTTAGGTTTTTAAGACACATTGAACGTAACTCTGTATTGTTATTTATGGTTCCAGCGGATACAAGCAGGACTATTTTAGAAGAGTACGAAATATTGAAGAACGAATTACGAGAGTTCAATCCTGAATTGATGCAGAAGCCACATTTATTAGCGGTAACCAAATCAGATATGCTTGATGAGGAATTAAAGGCAGAGATGGAAAAGGAATTGCCTAAAATACCACACATTTTTATTTCATCAGTGGCTCAACAGGGCTTGGTAGAATTGAAGGATATGTTGTGGAAAGCGATTAATGAAGGTTAAAAGTTAGTGAGTAAAAATGAAGCTCATAAATATTGTTAAGCAAGGGAACCAGATTTGAAAAGTATAGCCCTAAAATAAAAAGCTTAAGTTTTAAGCCAAACTTTTTAACGCTTAAAATAGGATCAACCAAATAACGTAGATAACTATAAAGGCCACCTAATTTAAATAGGATAGAAGCTTTTGTATCGGCCTGATGAATGCCAATACGCCTTAAAGCATATCTATTCATGTTTCCTTTATAGATAGATAGTCCATATTTATAACCAGAATTGGTTAACAATTTTCTGTAATTTTTAGAGACTTCTCCGTAAGGATGAGCAAATGAATAAATGGGACGTTGTAACAGTGTCTCTAAAATGTTTTTAGATTGTTCAAGTTCATATATCTGAGTATCATCATCTATTTTTAATTGATTTAAATGATGATGGCCATGGCTGCCAATTTCCATTTGGTTTTCATTTAGAAAAATCAAATGCTCTTTTTTAGCTAAGGCTATTCTATCAAAATTTTGTTCGCTTACATCCCATTTATTGTAGCTCCCTATATATGCTGTGGGAATATAAAAGGAGGCTTTCATTTTCCTTCTGATTAGCTCCGGGACAACAAATTCAAACAGGTTTTCGGGGCAATCATCAAAAGTGATGATCACTGAATTTTTAATGTTAGCTATTTTAGATTCTTCTATTTCCGCAAAGGTCGTAGTTGTTAGGCCCTTTTCTTCAATAGCATCTAGTAGGTCCAAAAATTTCTCTTTGCTAATGCTCCAGTCGCCAACACCTTTTAAAGAGGTGCTTTCTATGTAATGGAGCATTATAATAGGTATTCTCATAAATTAAATTAATGAGAAATATCTCCAGATATTTCTCTTGAAAAGTTTCAAAATTTTAAATTTAAGAGAGTGTGTGATAAAGATATTAACTTAATGGTGTGGCCAAAGTATTATAAAATTAATTTTACGGATTTTCTACCTTGTAATTACAATATCCTCCAATACTAGCATATCCATTTTAGTCCTTAAGAAACAATTTAGTGCTTCTTCTGGTGTATTAACAATAGGCTCATTTTCGTTGAATGAAGTGTTCAACAAAATAGGAACGCCTGTTCTCTCATAAAAATTATTGATCAGTCCGTAATATTTTGGCTCTATTGCTTGCTCTACACTTTGTAATCTGCCTGTACCATCAACATGGGTTACTGCGGGTATTTTTGCACGTTGTTCTTCTTTGATAAGAAATACTTTTTCCATAAAAGGAACATCATCCACTTGCTCAAAATAATGTGGGATGTGTTGTTTTAAAATAGAAGGTGCAAATGGTCTGAAGGATTCTCTTCTTTTGATTTTTGCGTTTAGAATTTCCTTTGCATCCTCTCTTCTGGGATCGGCAATGATAGAGCGATGTCCCAATGCTCTTGGGCCAAATTCTGCACGACCCTGAAACCATCCCACAACGCCAGCATTGATCAAGCAGTCGGTCACCTTACTGAAGAGTGCTTCGCCTTCAAGTTTTTGGTAACTAATGTTTTTCTGCTTGAGTAAATTTTCGATGGTTTCGTTACTGAAACGACTGCCAAGGTATCCATGGAGCATTGGGGCTGTTCTAGGCTGATTTAGCAATTGGTTATACACCCATAGGGCTGCACCTATGCAAGTACCCGCGTCATGTCCTGCAGGTGGGATATATACTTTTTTAAATGGTGTTTGTTGTAAGATTTTTCCATTGGCTACAGAGTTTTGTGCTACACCACCAGCAATGCAAACGGCCTCTAAGCCAGTTTTTTGTTGAAGATGGGTGAGTAGGTGATAAATCAACTCTTCGGTAATGCGCTGAACAGAGGTTGCCCAGTCCTTATGATCTTGGGTTAAAGGTTCGTCAGCTTTCCTTGCTGGACCAAATTCATTAATCAAAGTGTCGCTATATAAACTGTCCATAGCAGGGATGCCACCTTCCCAAACCATATTAACGCCTTTAGTAGGGTGGTTGAAATATTTTAGGTCTAGTTCAAAAAGTCCGTTATCCTTAAACTTGATTACTTTTCGCAACTGCTCTAAATGGGTAGGTTGACCGTATGGTGCCAACCCCATCACTTTGTACTCGTCGCCATAATGTGGAAAGCCAAGCCATTGTGTAAGGGTGGTATAAAATACGCCAATAGAATGGGGATAGGAAACTGTTTCCATCACCTCTATTTTATTGCCTTTGCCAATGCCTGTCATGGTACTGGTAAAATCGCCAAAACCGTCGATAGAAAGTAGCGCTGATTCTTCAAAGGGAGAAGCAAAAAAGGCACTTGCTAAATGACTTCTATGGTGTTCTACGTTATGGAATTTTGCTTTTAATTCTCCAGCTTTTAAATTGAAATGTTCGATAAACTCTTCTTCAATAGAAGCCGCCTTTTTAAGGTTCTTCACTCTATTGATGATGTTGCTTAGATTTAACCTATTTTTCAAAGCTGTTAAAGCCTTTTTGCCCAGATTAGCTTTAGGATCTCTGGAGATAGCAATATGATCTACCTCTTCGATGCCAATTTCAGCTTCCTGTAAACAAAATCTTATCGCTTCGATAGGAAAGCCTGCCCAATGTTTTATTCGTCTAAAACGCTCTTCTTCCGAAGCAGCAATTAATTGGCCATCCTTGTAAATACAGGCCGACGAATCTCCGTGATAGGCGTTAATTCCTAAAATATACATAATGATTTGTGGGTTAAATAACTGACTGCGAAGATATAACTAAAACGGATATCTTTATAGCAAAAAGGAGTAAAAGACTAGTTCTTGCTGCGTTTGCCCGCATATTTGAGCCAAACGTAAACCAATAAGATTAAAACGGCATAAACCACCATATTAAATAAGTCGTGGTGGTCTATGGCTAGTAGTGGTTTTCTTTTGTCCCAATACAACGACAATAAAATAAGTCTTAATGTATTCAATAGCTGAATAAGCACTAATCCAAACACCAAAAAGCCATATCTGGCTTTGATATGCCCTGGAAAGGTAATGACAAAGGCAGTGAAAACACTCATGATTCCGTAGCCCAGACAGCTATATACCATGGTGAACCCATGTCTGCCAATTACTTTTAACTGAAAGTCATTGGTGTAAACAATGTAATCCATCCAACGTAAAATTGTTGCAGCACTATCTATAGTGAAATTACGCCACCAATTGATATAGTTAAGGTGCTGGTCTAGAAATGGCACATAAAGTCCGCCCTTTGTTGTAATGCCAATATAAGCAGTGTTAAACTCATACAGGAATAGAGACAACACAAGGAAGTATACAATGAACCGAAAATAAGGTTCGGCCCAAAAACTTTTGATATTTTGGCTGAGCTTATTCATTTTTATGGGCCTGGTTTAATTTCTCAGCAATCTTCACGTCAACAATTAATCTGAACCAGAAACCTTGTAGAAAATGAAATAAGATTCCTGTTCTTCCATCTAAAAAACCTAGTTGGAAAGTCATTCGGTAAGTGAAATAAATAAAAGGTCGAAAAAAACGGGGCAGTTTCCACCACATGCTTTTTAGATAGGCGGTACGTTGATCAGGATCTCCAAATAATTTTGGCTTGATGGTCTGCTTTCTTAAGTTTTCCATCCGCTCTATTTCCTCACTCGCTACCAAATCACTATAACGGTTGTGCTTATCGATCCAAAAACGGATTTCATTTTCCTTAAGGTTTTCTTCAAGAATGTGTCCTTTTTTCCAAATGGCGGTATTTCCCGTTACGATAAATCGGTGATCCATATTCTCGTTAAGGTCGGAATAACCAATGCCGTAACGGAACATTTTTAATTGGTATTTAGGATAATAGCCACCGTGTTTAATCCATTTTCCTTTGAAGATATTCTTGCGGTTAAAATAGATGCCGTCTACGTTATGATAGGCTTCGCCATTGAAGTTAAGTAGTAATTCAAGCAGTTCAGGTGTTACAGTCTGATCGGCATCTAGCCCAATGACCCAAGGGGTTTGCACTTCAAAGTTTTTAAGGGCATGGTCCCATTGTTTGGGGTGGTTTTCAAAAGGATGATACTTCACACTAGCGCCGAAACTTTCAGCAATTTTTAGGGTATCATCTGTGCTTCCCGAATCCAATATAAAGATGGGTGCATTTAATTTTGCAATAGAATTGAGCAAACGAGGAAGGTGTTGTTCTTCGTTGAAAGTTAATATGATGAAACTAAATGCTGGGTTCATTAAATTGTGGCTCTAATCACCATTGATTTCCAAAGATAGGGTAATCTTCCGCAACCTATGAAATGGGTTACTTTAAAGCCCTGCTCTTCTAGGAGGATAGTTAATGTCTTTTTTGACCATAATTTAATATGTCCACCATCCCAAAGTGGACTGGCATGCTGATCCCACTTCCCTGTGACGGCAATAACTAGGTTTTTGAAGTAGCCATGATAAGGAGTTGAAAGAATGAACTCTCCACCGCCATTTTTAAGTAGCACTCTTTTTGCAAAAGCAATAAAAGAGCGTGGATCATATAAATGTTCAATTACTTCCGTGGAAATGATGGTTTTGAACTTTTTGTCTTTTAGGTCGGCAGGTAGATCATCAGAAGATAGATCCTGTACAAAAAAGTGATTAGGGTTTATGGTGTTGGCTTGTTGAATACCATTACTAGAGGCATCAGTTCCATAAACGTTAAAACCTTGTGCTATCAAGTCGTTAGCGAAAGCACCATTTCCACAACCTAGGTCTAAAATTGGAGATGTTGGATTTAACAATAGCATAATAGGTTGCCAAATGTAATACTGCGTATGGTCTGCCTGTGTATGGGTATAACCGTATTCTTTATAAGTACTCATGATTTTCCCAATAAATGCCTGTACATGTGAATATATTTTTTCGCTAGCGCAGCTTCATCAAAATCTCGTTTAATTGTTGATGGAGCATTTGCCCTAATCCGAATACGCTTTTGAATATCCTCAAAAGATTGAGAAATAGTTATCGCAAGCTGATCGGGAGCATTTGAGGTGATCCATCCCAAATTGGTTTCTTCCACGTACTCTGCAGCGCCTGCTTCCTTGCTTACAATCACGGGCGTTCCTACGGCCAGTGCTTCTATGATTACATTCGCAAAATTCTCCTTATAAGACGGTAGTACCAAAGCATCAACTGATGCAAGTAGGTCAAACTTTTGAAGGTTATTGACATGGCCTTCCCATTTGATTTTTTCGGCAATATTCTTTTGCGTTGCGAGTTGCTTTAAATTGTTTACATAAGTTAACTCGCCTTCGCCAGCTATGGTTAGCAACCAATTGATGGATAATGAAGCTAAAGCCGAGAATAAGTTTTCTAAGCCTTTTATCTCATTGATACGCCCTAGAAAAAGCAATTGATACTGATCATTTGCTTTCATCTCTGTCGCATTTTGAGTAGGGAGTTGAATGAAATTGGGAATAGTTTCTGGTGATTTACCTATAAATGCAAAAATATCATCATGTTCTTGCTTACTCGTGGCATGATATGCTACCTCTTTCAATAGATATTTGCCCAACAACTGATGGATAAGCCTTTTGCTCCATGAATTTTTATGGTTAACGGTGTAGGTATTTAACATCCCTCTTGGTGATAAGATAACCTTTACGCCATAAATTTTAGCGACTAAACACGAAAAAATAGAGACTAAATTCCACCAGGCATGGATATGCACGACCAGCTCATTTTTACGACCTGCTTTTTTCTCTTCTACAATGAGTTTTCGTAAAAAACTAAATAGAGCAGGGGAGAAGTGGGTGTGGTCTTTTGTTAGCCTTTTGAAATAAAAGACCTCAACGCCGTCTACTATTTGTGCTATACCTACAGGAACACTTAATTCTACTTTACCATTGGCCGTAGTGGTTAAAACAACCACTATCTGACCTGCTTTTACCAACTCTTCCGACAGTTTGGATACCGACATGGTTGGTCCGCCATAAATGTATGCAGGTTTATAGGCCGCACATATTTGAATGATTTTCATTTTTTTCTGGCGATGGAGCGGTAATTTAGTTTGTATTGTTTTAAGCTAATGGACTGTTCTGCTCTTGAGCAAGTTTACTGTTCCTATAACCGTAAAGGAAATAAATAACCAAGCCTACTACCAACCATATTCCAAAACCAATCCAGTTACTTAGTTCTAATTCACACATCATGTATAAGCAGGAAATTAAGCCCAATACTGGAATTAGGGATAAGTTTTTGGCAATAGATAAATAAGTGATGACCAAACAAATGATCAAGAAAATCCACATTGGAATTTTGTGTTTGAACAAATGCCAACCGCTTTCATATTTCTTATGATAATCAACCGATGATTTAATCAGAAAGCTCTCGTATTGATCGGAATTAAGGTTGCTCAAATAAGCTTCGGCATCAATTTGCTTGCCTTGCAATACTACAGGACTAGCACTAATTTCTTGTTTGATGGTGTTTAATTCTTCACTGTTTAAGGAAGTAACAAAGTTAACGGGGCTTACCACTTTAGGCGTGTTTGAAATAAAACCCATGGCCTCTTTATTAAATTGCGTAAAAGCTAAAATAATTGCTCCAGCAAAAAGTACAGGAATTACAAACTTTGCATTCACGTAAGGAATCTTGAATTTACCACGTTGTACATCGGGCCTGTTTTGAAGTACCAATACCCCTGCACATACCAACACAAAGGCAAACAAGGTACCAATTGAACATAGGTCCGTTACGGTGGTAAGGTTCATGAATAGCGAAGGAATAGCCACTACAAACCCAACTACTATGGTAGAGAAAGAAGGTGTTTTGTATTTGGGATGGATTTTAGAGAATGACTTTGGTAATAGTCCATCACGGCTCATGCTCATCCAGATACGAGGTTGTCCCATTTGGAAAACCAATAATACAGATGCCATGGCAAATACCGCACTTACGGCAATAATGCCACTCATGAGTTTTAAATCTATTTGATCAAAAACGTAAGCCAAAGGATCGCCAACGGCCAAGGTATTGTATTTTACAATTCCAGTAAGTACTAATGCAATGGCAATGTACAATATCGTACAAATCACAATGGCCCACATCATGCCTCGAGGCAAATCGCGTTGTGGATCTTTACATTCTTCTGCAGTAGTGGATATGGCATCAAATCCTATGTAAGCAAAAAAAACCGCTGAAACTCCTTTAAGTACGCCCGAAATACCATTGGGAGCGAAAGGATTCCAGTTTTCGGTATCTACATAAAAAACACCAACGGCCAGTACCAATAAAATAACGGCAAGCTTAACAATTACCATGGCATTGCTGGCATTTCTAGATTCCTTCATGCCTCGGTATACCAACCAAGTAATAAAAATGATGATACCTAGCGCAGGAATATCAGCTACAAGGTGAAAACCACCAATTTGAGGGGCAGTGTTCCATGCATTAGCGGCAACTCGTGTAGCTTCGTCAATATTGGCCATGCTTTTGCCTGCGTTAAGTAGGGCTTCCGCATGTTTATGTCCGTTGTAAGCACTCAGGTAATCCATACTCGCCCAATCAGGCACATGAATGCCATTGATGCCCAAAGCGGGTATTTTAATGGAGGAGAGCAGTCCGGTAAAATAATCGGACCAGGAAATGGCTACCGTAATATTGCCAATGGCATATTCCATAATGAGCGACCAACCAATGACCCAAGCAACCAATTCGCCAAAAGCAACGTATGAATAAGTATACGCACTACCCGAAACTGGAACCATTGATGCAAATTCAGCATAAGCGAAGGCCGCAAAACTACAGGCAACAGCAGTAAATATGAATAAAAAGATTACCGCAGGTCCGCCGTCAGCACTTGCTTTACCAATGGTACTAAATATACCAGCACCTATAATGGCGGCAATTCCGAATGCCGTAAGGTCTCTTACACCTAGTGTTTTGTGTAAAGATGCCTCGTGGTCGCCATAGCCTTTTGCGGCATCGGCTAATATTTTATTAACTGATTTTTTTCTGAACAGGTTTTTTAGCATGCGCTATTGTTTGGTTGGTGATGTTTCAAACTTAAAAAAATAAATAGACTTCTTGTCATCCTGAGTGAAACGAAGAACCTAAAATATCATTTTTCATTTGTGTGCAGGTTTTACCCTAGTTTTTCTAACTCAGTTTTTACAAACGCCGCAAGTTCGTTAATATAAGCTGCACTAAAATCAAATTTGATTCCTGCGGTTTCGTAAATCTCGTTCATTGGCTTAGTGTAGCCTAGCGCCAAGGCATCTAAATATTGCTGTAGGCCTTTTTGTGGATTTTCTGTATAGTTTTTCCAAACGGCTATTGCACCCAATTGGGCAATGGCATATTCGATATAGTAAAAGGGAACTTCGAACAGGTGCAATTGTTTTTGCCATACGTTGCCGAATTGTTTTTCGTAACCTTCCCAATTGGCAAAGCCAGCACCAAATCTGGTGTAGATTTGTTTGAACGCTTCTTCACGATCGGCGGCATTATGATCTGGGTTGGTGTAAATCCAATGTTGGAATTGATCAATCACTGCTACCCATGGCAAAGTTTTCAGCACATCAACCAGTTGTTCTTTTTTTGCTCTGATTAAATCTTCTTCTTTATCAAAATACACTGACCATTGGTCCATAGAAATTAATTCCATACTCATTGAAGCTAACTCAGCAACTTCTGAAGGACAGTGCTTAAAGTCGTTCAGCTCCAAATTGGCCGTTAAAAATGTATGGATGGCATGGCCTCCTTCGTGTACCATGGTGGTTAAATCACGTAGTGAGTTGGCCGAATTCATGAAAATAAATGGTGCGCCAGTTTCTGCCAGCGGATAGTTGTATCCTCCGGGTGCTTTACCCATACGGCTTTCTACGTCGAATAGCTGGTTGGCTTTCATGATGGAAAGTTTCTCGCCTAAAGAAACATCTATTTGGTTAAAACAGGCAATGGATTTATCAATGAGTTCATCGCCGTTTTGGAATGGTTTCAATGCTGGTTTTCCAGTAGTGCTTACCTCTAAATCCCAAGGGCGTAAATCTTCCAAAGCTAGTGCCTCTTTACGTTTTTCGGCTTGCTCTCTTAAAATAGGAACAATTTCTTTTTCAATGGCTTCGGCAAAATCATAGCAGTCTTTAGGTGTATAATCAAAACGGCCCAAGGCTTGGAACATGTAGTCGCGATAGTTTTCGAAGCCAGCATTTAAGGCTACTTGATGACGTAGTTTCACCAATTCATCAAAAAGGATATTCAATTGGTCTTTATCTATCAATCTTCTTTGCTGAATGGTTTCCCAAGCGTTTTGGCGAACGTTCCTATCGGTATCTTTTAGGAAATTGCTAGCTTGCTCCAGGGTATACTCTTGCTCATTAAGGATTACACTCATTGCACCCGTAACGCCTTGGTATTGTTGTTGTTTTACCTGGAGTTCTGTAAATAGAGGGATGTTCTCTTCTCTAAATAATTCTAAAGCTTTTTTAACACCACGTAGGTAAACAAAGTATTTCTGTTGATCTAGCTCTTCAACAAATGGGCTTTCCACTAATTTTTTGTTCAGCTCGTTAGCTATGGGTGCTATTTTTGGTTCAATGTCAGTTGCGAAGTACTGAAAATCTTTTACCAACTGTTCGTTAGCGGTATCGCAACTCATTTTGATGTAACGCCAAGCGAAATCTTCTTCCAGCGCTGCCTCTAACTCACTTTTATCACGCAGCCATTGTTCCAGTTCAGCTACCGTAGTGATTGCTCTATTTTGTAGTTCCTCGAAAATAGGAGATAAGTTTTCCCATTTGATTTCGAGATTTTGTGGGATATATGTTCTTTGTTTTTTTATGATCGTATTCATGGTATGTTAAATTTTATATTACTTGAACGAGATAAAATAATTATAATTATGAGTAGAATTAGCTATTGTGTTTCACAGGTGTTAATATTTCGAGTTTTCTTAATACCACAAAAACCAGCCACATCGTAATGAAACCATATAACATGTTATTGAGCATGAATTCAAAATTATTGCCCCGCCAAAGTACTTGAAAACAACCGTTAAATACTACAATACAACCAAATTCGTAGCCTCCGAACCATCGTTCGGCAGTATTGTTGAAAAATTGAGTAAGGTATCCCAATATTAGGAGCAGAATAAAGACACCCCAGTAGCCAAAAGAAAGATAGGCATCTACTACCGGACGAGCTTTGGCCGATACATTGGAAGCTCGATCTACCACACCCGCTTCATATACACGTTCCATAGCTACTTTTTCAGTAAGGGGCTTATTAGGATACAGTGCCCTGGGAATTAGCGCAAGAAAGGAGTTTTCTAAAATCTCTCCTCGGTAATAATCTCTTTTTTCAGGAACAAATTCCACAAACTGGATAAACATTCCAATCTCCGAAAAGCGTTCTGTTAAAAAGTCCCAATTGGTTTCTTCAATTTTTTCGTCAATATCATCCTGTAGTAAGGTTTCAAAAGCTTCAGTTCTGGCTTGTTGGGCAGTTTTGTCGCCACCCCACGACTGCATGCGGATGATACTGGCATAAGTGGGTAAAATATAGAGCAGCAAATAAATAGTGGGTAATGATAGGATGGCAATGGTACGTTTATAATATGGAAATAGTAAAGCAAATAGGATAATGAAATTGATTAAAATATGCTCTTTGTAACCTGTGAGTGTTGCATTAATAAAATTAATACCGAACATGACGGCACCATATCCAATTAACAATACATCTTTTTTCCTTAAACCTTTTAGTAGTATCAACGATGCTGCAAAAATGGCCATATCATGTAAGTAGATAAAGAATTGAAATAGCCCTGGGATAAATTGCATGATAAAAGCAACGATATAAAAACTAATGCCTAAGCGAAGCCATGTATATTCAACTTTCCTACTTTTAAATGTATAATGCTGTGCTTTTTTCTCGGTTTTGGTCATGCTAAGTAAAATTCCGCCTACTAATGAAATGTGACCTAAAAAACAAAGACGTTGACATTTTGCTAAAAGATAGGTTTGTTCATTAGCTGTAAATTTTACGGGACTAATTTTTTCAAAATATTCATAACCTAAATGGTTTAAAAAAAAGAAAATAGAAGTACAGCACATAAAACCGGCGAAGATTAGCTGTAACAAAAAAATTGGCCGCATGATTTGCGACGTTATTGGTAAATCTTTTAATAAGAATCGCCTTTTGGAGAACCAAGTGAGATAAAAAATATAAAAAGAACCGAGCCAAGCAATTAGATAGCTTATCACAGGGAAATCAGAAAGTCCCAGTGATAAGAAGAAAACAAAAAAAGCAGGGATAAAAAAACTCTTAGTCTGTTGCATTTAGTGTTTTTACAATTTGATCAACTTGTTGTTTAAAACTCCAATTTTTAATGATAGCACGAGATTGATCACCAAATGATTTGAGGAGATTTGGCTGGGTAATGAGCAATGATAATTTATCTTTTAATCCTTCAACATCATTTGAGGCAAATATATAGCCATTAAAGCCATTTTTTACCAGATCTATTGCGCCACCTGCTTTATCGGAGGCTATAATCGCTTTTCCAGCTGCCATTGCTTCGTTAATAGCTAGTCCCCAAGTTTCTGCGGGGCCTGCAGATGGTAAACAAAAAATATTGCATGCTTGGTAAAATATGGGCATTTTTGTTTGGTTTTGGAAATCAATGAAATGCACATTTTTTGACTTCATGCTTTCAGCTTTTAACTTTAGTTCTTCTTCTAAAATGCCATTACCTACAAAAAGCAAATGGATTTTGTTTTTGGCATGTGGCTGATCGTTTAATTTTATAAAAGCGTCTAATAGTAAGGCTGGATTTTTTTTAGGTTCCAATTTACCTGCAAATAAAATGAGAACGTCTTCATTTTCAATTGCCAGCTCTTTCCTCAATAAACCAACTTCGTACTGTCTGTCCTCAGCAAATCTATCGTTATCTACGGCATGTGGTGCAAATATGAGTTGTTGGTCTTTTAGCCCGTACCGATTAAAATATGCTTTGTTATGTTGGCCTACATAAAAGCCCAGATCTACATCTTTATAAATCCAACGTAGATAAAACCTTTTTAGTAAACTTTTAATACCTTTTGGGTTATCTAATAAGGTGGAGTCACCTCTAAACCATACTGGTGTTTTTCCTTTAAAAAAGCGCATTACCTTTAAATGGCTTTGATAAATCCAACCGTAAACCAATATCGCGTCAGGTTTAAAATCCAATATTCTTTCAATAATTGCCGGATTGTTAATGCCTTTACCGTGATGTGAACCTGGTTGTGAAGCAATATTTTCTAATAACTCGTAGCTGTATCCTTCAAGTAATGGAATATCCCATTCGAAGGTCTTTTTGAAGTCGGGGTCATATTTTTTTTGTACACCTTCTTCTCCCCAAGTATAAAAGACCTTTAACTGGCAGCTTTGGGCAAGTTGTTGGAATACGGGAACGTTATATTGAATAGGGTGGGTAACAATAATGGCAAGCTTTTTCAAAAAACAGGTTAAATTTGGTGTACTGATAATACCAAAAGAGTGGAAAGTATTTTAGAAGTTTTGGTGGTTAATGAATTTTATACTTATCAAATTCAGGTGATTTGTTGATAAATAACAAGTTACAGCCAATTTCTTTTACGAGCGTGAAGTTTGTTAATAGTGATTTTATTTTTACAACATCTTCCTCCGTACCAAATTCAATGAGTAAACAGTAGGTTTTTTCCAAGGTTTTTGTAGCGCCTAAAAGTACTTGATAGTCTAGTCCTTCTACATCTATGCTAAGAAAATAATACCACTCAGTACTTATATTTTTCAAAGCCGTATCTAGTGGTAATATTGGGGTATAGATTTTCTTCCATATTACGTTTTCTTCCTGTTTCATTTGATTGGTGATATGGTTTTTATCAAATGAACTGATTACTGGGAATTTGGTAATGTTAAAATCCATCATATCTGCTTCGTCTGATATACCAATTGCCAATATGATATCTTTTGGTCTTATTTTTTGATGAAGTTTAACGAGTTCTGGAACAGGTTCTATGGTAATACCACGATGTCCCATTTTATAGAATAAAAAAGTATTGGAAATATCTGTTGGGTGATTGGCACCTACATCAATGTACTTTCCGTTGGTCAAGTCGAAACCTTTAAGTATGTCCTTTACAATAATATCTTCTTCATGTTGAGAATAACTGTTCTTGGAGGAATAAAAGTCAAGATATGCTTTTGCAGATCTTTTAAGTGCGCCCAACGCAGGATATTGATGTGTTAGATAAGATTTTATTTTTTGTAGCATGATTTAAAGGCCTAACTTGAGATTTGATTATAGTTTTTTTTGGTTAATTCTCCTTCGAATATATTTTCTTCTTCATGATATAAATGTCCAAGATAGAATTTGTCGTTTCTGATGAACGGTTTTCTTCCTAAAAATGCGGCCCACGCACTAAAGGTACTATTGGAACCTATAATGATTTGACATTTGGATAGGCATAGGATGTCTGATAGGGCATTTGGTTTATCAACCCGTTTACAGTTTGGTATGTCTAAGATCGCTCGTAATTCCTCGTCTTTACCGTCGGAAAAAATTATAAAAGATGTGTTTTGATACTTTTTATCTTCCTGTAATATTTTAATGGTATTCACATACCAATCTATTGGTGTTTTGTTTTCTTCATTATAATCGCCCAATCTAATGTGTATACCAATGTTATTTTCATTAAATTGAGTATAGGTTTTATTTATTGTTGGTGAAGCTGTTTCGAGTATGTAATGAAGGAGTTCGTTATGATAGCCTTCCAAATCTTTAAAATATCCCCTTAATCCCTCTACTTTTACAGTGATATCTTTATTTTGACTATAGGCGGCTATGTTCTCTAAAAATTGATTTTCAGTAAGACTTTTATTGAATATATTTTTGACCTGAAGAATGGTTCTTTTTAAAAAGAACGATTTAAAAATATCCGTATAACCTCTTTTCTCTTTTTCGCCACGTATAAATGCACCAGGTTTTAGGCTGGGCCAAATCGGAGGAAGTATCTCTGATTTATATTTGAGGCTGTAAATGTACGCCCTACTTAATGGAAATAATAAATTTCCCAAGCCAGGACCTCCTATACGAACTAGATTTAGAATCTCAAATTCACCAAAATAAGGTCTAAAAATCATTTGAAAGTGGAGATAAGCGTTTATTAGTTAAATAGTTAATTGTTATTAGTTTACAAAATATAATGTCAAAATCGAAATTTTTTTAAGATGTTTTTCCAAATCTTAGTGTTTTTTCAAATAGCTCCGTTTGTCTTTTCGTTAATGAATCCGCTGAAAAGTCGACGAATTTCTCCATGTCTATAGCTAGTTTATTTTTGTTCCTAACCTGCTGTAAGAAAAAACCAACTTTGTTTATTATTTCTTCTTCGGAGGCAAGTAGTGGTATAACAACAGCCGAAGTGATTTCTCTAAGTATTTTAAATGCGCTGCTACTTTCATGAAGAATAGCTAGTATTGGCTTTTGGGATTGAATATATGGATATACTTTTGAAGCGGTATAACTAGGGTCATCGGTACCAAAGATGATGAGCCCGTCCGTATTTTGCAGTTCGGCAATTACATTCATCATTCCTATACGTTTAGGGTTTTCTTCTATATCAAAGTTTCCTATCTCTTCAGCAATTTTAACTGCTTTTTTTTCATTTGAATTATTGTCATAGCTGGTGCCTTTAAAAATTAATTTAAAATGATGATTAAAATCTGGGATGTGCTGCGCTGCTTTGAAAAAAGCGGTGAGACTTATTTTCATCATTTGGCCAAGTACACCGATATATGCTAATTTTAACTTTTTGGTAGTTGTTTCAGTGGTTGGTAGGTTTTTGGCAATCGTATAATCAATGTCAGAGTAACCAAAAGTAATGACTTCATAGGGAACATTTTTTAAGTTACTGTAGCGTTCACGTAAATCTGAGATATATTGTTCTGAAACAGAAATCAAGCCATCACACTGTTTCATGGCCAGAGGTTCCAGCCATTTGTTTAGGCGATAAGAAAACCAATATTTTGGTGGCCGTTCATTTTTAGGCTTGTCCTGATAATAGTCGGAGTGCCACGGATCTTGCATATCTATCACATATGGAACTTTGAATTTCTTCTTCCAATAGGCACCTAATATACATACGGGGAACTGTGTGGTCGAAAAGTAAACTAGATCATAATTTTCGGCTTTTAACAATTGGTTAACTTGTTTAAAATAATACCACAGACTTCTTAAGGCCAAACTCCCAAGTCCAATTTTTCGTGTCCATCTACTTGATAAAGCATCAACGTAGTGTGTTTTTATATCTTTTGGGATACTTTCTAATAGTATTGTATCTAATATCGCCTCATAGTTTTTATGGTGAACGGCTACGATTTCAGGTATCCAACCATATTTTGTAAAATAAGGCAAACTCATCCTGATCCTGTGCGAATCGGCAGCATTTGAAGGAGCAAAATAAGGAGAGATAATCAGTAGTTTTTTCAACTGATGTGTTGATTAATAAGTTTTTGTATTTTTTTTTCTGCAATCTGCCAATCATATTTTTCTCTAAAAATTGACAGGATTTCATCTTTTTTAGCTGCTAAATCTCCCTTTTGAATGGATGAAAGTATTTGAGAAAGATCATTTTGACAACTATAGTAATAAAGTAAACCTTCAAAATCTTCTTTTAGGGATAACTGACCTTTTGTAGCGCTAGCAATAACGGGTAAGCCTACAGAAAGGTAGTGGAAAATTTTATTGGAGATGGTAAGATCCTTATTCGGCGGAAAATTAGGTTCCAATGCCAATCCGATATCATAATTTGCTAAATCAGCTTGTATCTCAACATTGGGGATGGAAGGAAGGAAATTAATGCGATGGTTATGGTTTTTTAAAATTTCTAATAGCACGAGCTTATAATCTTCCGAGATGTTTCCTCTTAAATTAAGTTCGAAGCTATTATTGTGGATTTCATTCATTGATGTTACGAAGTCCTCTAAACCTCTACCTGGCCCAATTGTTTGCGAAATCCAAATTAGTTTAATGTAATCGTCTTCCCTAGTTTTAATGGGTAATGTTGTTAAGCTATTAAAGGTGTTAAAAATAACCTCTGGAACTTTTGCTTGGTAATTTTTTGCTATTTCCTTGGCCATTGGTTCCGAAGTGGTATATACCAAATTTCCCAATGTTAAGGCTATACTTTCACTTCGTTGCAATAATTGTTGGGGCCTATATTTTTGAGCTTCTGGAAGTAAATCATTGGTATACCAGTCTTCAATATCAAAAGCAACTTTTTTACCCTTTTTAAGCAATTTAGTGCCAATATACATAGGCAACTCCTGATGGCAAATGTATAAGTCGGCTTTTTGTTTAAGTGCCATTTTCAAGCATAAAGCAGGAGCATAACCAAGTGCCCATTTGTTCTCTAAGCCAATGCTATTCATCCACCTGCCCAATTTCACCATTGCTTTGTTTTTTAAACTACCGATACGGGTGCTAAGGGTGTCATGATAAAAAACATAAGTTATTTTCTTGTTTTTTAATAGCTCGTTATCTTCATTTAATAAAACTTGGTTATAAACAATGGTAAGTATGGTAACTTTTGCCCCAGTTTTTTCCAAAGCAATGGCTTCTTTAAAAACCCTTGGATTTCTGCATAAGTGCTGATGGCTTATAATACAAATACTTTTACTCATGATGTTTATCCATAGTAGATTTACAGATGGCGATGTATTTTTGGGCACATTTTTCTAGAGTAAGGTTTTCTAGTATATAATCTCTCGGATGGTACTCATTATTTTGAACCTCTCTCCAAAAGAGATCTATTTGTTGGGAGAATTCTTCGGAATTTTTAAATTTTAAACCGCATCTTTCCTCCCAATATGGAACAGAAGTAACCTCTTTAAATTTAACACGGTCTGGATAAAAGGAGGGATCTTGCCAATATCCTCCGCGATCCCAAGCAAAAATGGGAACATTACTTGATAAGGTTTGAAGATAGGCAAAACCTTGTGTTTCATGTTCACATAAAAATATCATCGCATCTACCTGAGTAAGTAGTGTGCGAAAATCTTCTTCTTTATAAAAACCATACCTGATATATTCATAAGAGATATTTCTTTCTTGGAGATGAGATAAAATGGGAGATATTAATTCGTTATGATATTTGTCATAGTCCCACCTTATCTTGTCGTATATGAGTATCTTTTTGGTTTTTGGTGCCTTAGGTTTGGGCAACCATTTTTGTGTTTCTATGCCACTGGGCCAAACGGCAACAGGAATATCAATATTTAAATCTCTTTCGTACAATTCTTTTAGCCATTCGCAGGAAGCAATGATATTCCTTATATTTTTCCTTTTCCAAACATTTGTTTCAGATGGGTGAGATGAAATGGCTGGGCCGTAAATCAAATTCGTGTGGTCAGGAATTTTTTCAAGTACATGAGGCTTACCTATTACCAAGGCCCACTGGGATGGGTCGCGTTTTAATAGCTTATAATTGTTAACTGTATATTTAATTCCTAACTCATCTAAACCTAAACAAAGATTAACAAACCATCTTTTCATTCCTCCAATAGCATCTGGGCCTCTCCATATCCTACGAATTATTTTTCTTAAATGCCTATCATATTTAAACCATCGGTCACTTTCTGGTTCTTCGTAAAATAAGTTAATGTTTAATTTATCTTGCATTAAGTTTGTAATAAAGGTTTCGTACTAGAAAGGCGGTCTTCCAACCTAAATATCTATTGACCATTTGTATGAATTTCTTTCCACCAAATTCAATTTTAAAAGGGTAAGAAACTTTAGGGATTTCGGTACTGGCCTTTTTGTAAAGGTTTGGATATTTTAAAAAGGTTTGAATGGCAAAATCGACATATAATCGATAGATCGCATATTGCGCATTCAATTCATTTGTTTTACTTAAAAGGGTTTGCTTTTTAACATCGATAGATTGGTATAGGCTTTCATAGGCCTTTTCGTTTTTTGAACGTGAAAGTGACGGCCTATCTTCAAACTTTCTGTAATAGCAATAGGTATTGGTATAGATCAGCTGGTCTGCATTTAATGCAACCCTTGCAAAAAATTCCCCATCATCATCTAAACTTAACTGCTCATTCCAGAAACCAACTTTATCGATTAATGTTTTAGGCGTTAGCCATGAATGAACTGCAATCATGCTACCTTTCCCTGTATAACCTCCCCATAGGTTAATCATAAACTTTAGGGGGTTTTTTGAATAATCCATAAATGAACCTTCGTCGGGATTTGGAGTGAAAGAGCGATGATCGGCACCATTTGGAAAGTATACGGTTGAACAGTATGCTACAGTGTTTAGGGAATGTTCTTTAATTTGGGCAATTTGTTTTTCGATTTTATCAGGGGCCAATAAATCATCGGAATCTAAAAATTGGATGTAATCACCCTTTGCTTCTTTTAAACCGTAGTTCCTGGCTGCACTTGCTCCCTTGTTGTTTTGTTTAAATAACCTTATCTGATCATTTGCTAGCGCAGAAACTTTTTGCAATGATTGATCTGTCGAACCATCGTCTACGATGATTACTTCAATGTTTTGATAAGTTTGATCTAATACGGAATGAATAGTTTCGACAATGAATTGCTCTGCATTGTAAAGTGGAATAATGATAGATACTAGAGGATTGCCCATTACTTTTTTCTAAAAAATGCCTCAAGCTTATTTAGTGAAGGATAGTGGTGCCTTAATAAATGGTACCTATAAAGCAAATAATTTTTATGTCGCCATTTATAGATGAAATATAAGTTTGCTTTAGTGGTTAACCTATTTTTTGAAGCTTCACTTTCTGTTTTTAAGGTGGTACTTTCTAGGTGATCTACTATTGACGAACTGACCAATGCATGGTTGATGTGATATTTTTCTAGCGTCATTGCGTAGTCGTTGTCGCAATACCAAAACTCAAATTTTTCGTCGAAGGGATTGACTGTTTTTAACAGTTCTCTTTTAAATACAATGCACCACCCTGAAATTTCTCGTCTAATTTGATATCCTGGGTATAATCCTGAATTTGCCTGTATGTTTTCATTCAATGGATGGTGAATGGAGCATATAGGAGAGGCACTCTTCAAATTTGGATCTTGGTGAAAAGCTTTTAAAATTTCACTGGCCCAATTTTTTTTGTAAATAAGGTCATTATTGGCAATGCAAACATAAGGGCTAGAGGTTTGCTTAAGTGCAATGTTAATATACTTGTTGAAACCAAATTTCTGCTTAGGATAAATGGTGTTGGCATTTGCATATTGAAATGGTGCAATGCCCTTATTGGATTCTATAACGAGAATATTGAATTGAACGTCATTATCTTTTTCGGAAGCAAGTAACGTATCAATGCCCTGCTGTGTAATTAGTTTTAAGTTTTCGTCCTTGGCAAAACTTAATATAATGATGTCAAGCACTTTTTTTTCCACGCTTAGATAGCTTTTAATAATTTGGCTGGCACACCGCCAACAATGGTATTGGGAGCTACGTTTTGGGTAACTACACTATTGGCACCAATGATGGCATTTTTGCCGATTTTAACGTTAGGTAATATACATACGCCGTCTCCAATCCAAACATTATTTTCAATAATTACCGCTCCTTTACTAGATAGTTTTCTTCTTTCGGGCGCTAAGTCAATATCATCATATTGGGCACTACCGTGTGCGTGATCAGTAATAAAGACTTTGCTGCCAATTAATACATGATCACCAATCGTTACTTCGTTGATGCATCCAATGTGGAAATATGGCCCTATGCTTACGTTAGAACCAATGCTGATTTTTGGACTATAGTTTACGTCTTCGTAATGGTCTATAGCCTCAATTCTACAATGATGCCAGCTATGAAAATTGTTGGAAATGAAGATGTATTGGGGGTTGATAACTTTATAAGGAGCTTCTATATAAAATGAATTCCCTACTTGGCTAAGCTGTTTTTTGAGTTGCTCGTTGTTGTATTGATTTGCCCAATGTTGCAACCTGTTTTGAATAAGGTGAACATAAGATTTAACAAAAAAACCTTTGATGATACTTTTAATGGAGTTCACAATTAAAGTTTTATCTTAAATAATGGTTTATTGGTTGGTGTTTTCGAAGAAACTTTTGATCTCTGCACAAATCAAATCAACTTCTGGCAAGGATAATTCATAATAGAGTGGCAAACGGAGCAGCGAATTTGTGAAATGGTCTGCATTGGGTAAGCTCTTCTCTACATTTTCAGTTAAAAAATAGGCGCTTTTATGTAACGATAGATAATGAAAAACAGGATAGATTTCTTTTTTACGCATGTACATGATTAGCGCATCTCTTTCTTCGATGTTTTTTAGAACAATATAAAAAATATGTGCATTGTTGGTACTGTGATTTGGAACTATTGGAAGTTGTATGGTATTTCCTAAAGTTTCCAGATTATGGTAATATTTATTCCATAGTTGTTTTCTCTTCTCTTGAATGGTATCTATATTTTCGAGTTGTCCGTAAAGGAAAGCTGAGATAATTTCTGAGGGTAAATAAGACGAACCAATATCTACCCATCCGTATTTATCAATTTCGCCACGAAAGAACTTAGAGCGATTGGTGCCTTTTTCGCGAATAATTTCGGCACGTTCGAAGAAACGTTCGTCATTGATTACCAACATACCGCCCTCGCCTGCAATTATATTTTTGGTTTCGTGAAAAGAAAAGGCCGCTAAATGACCAATGCCTCCTAGGGGTTTACCTTTATAAGAGGTATCTATAGCTTGGGCAGCATCTTCAATAACAAATAATTGGTGTTTATTTGCGATATCCATAATTTGATCCATGTCACAAGCCATGCCTGCATAATGGACTACAACGATGGCTTTGGTTTTAGGAGTAATAAGTTGTTCTAACTGATTCGCATCCATATTGGGATGATCTGGAGAACTATCTGCAAAAACGATTTTTGCTCCTCTTAAAACAAAAGCATTTGCCGTGGACACAAATGTGTAACTGGGCATAATAACTTCATCTCCTGGCTGGATATTAATCAATATCGCAGCCATTTCTAAGGCATGAGTACAAGAAGTGGTTAAAAGTGTTTTTTTAAATCCATATTTATCGCAAAAGAAATCGTGACATTTTTTGGTGAAAATACCATCGCCAGATATTTTTCCACTAAGAACTGCCTGTTCTATATATTTAAGCTCGTTATTACTAATAAATGGTTTATTGAATGGAATCATGGTTTCTAGCTTCTTCGCCGCTCAAAATTTTTGAATGTTTAACTTTATATTTTAAAAATGGCTTCTCAAGGAAGTAATAGGAAAGTGTTGCCACTCCTATCGTCATTATTATTGTAGAAGGATAAATGAAAGCGTTATTGTTAATTTTTAAAAATAGGGATAGTTTGATAACAGCTATGATGACTATAAAGTGATACATATATAGTCCATAGGATATTTTTCCTAGAAAATTAAATAAGTTATTTTCTAAGTTAACTATGGTGTTTGGATTACCCGCAATATTTAAAATCAAGAAAGAAAATAGAATTGCATATATTTCTTTGTTAACATATGGAAATTCAATGCCTAATCCTAAAGAAACAACTAACGTTATTATAGTCACGAATTGTGTGGTTTTACTAAACAAAAATGGTAATGTCCCTTTCTCCTTTTTGAAAAGCAGTAAAGCTACAAATCCTCCTATTGCCATACAGTCAATATTGAAGTTGTCCCAAAACAGATAAATTAATTTGACGTAACTATTTAGTCCAGATGGAATTTCTGTGAGTATAAATAGTGTGGATTTTATCATCAAATAGCTTGCAACTATACCAAGAAGTAATTTAGTTCTATTTTTTATTTTTTTGATTAATAATGGCCAAATGAGGTAGAATTGTTCTTCAACTCCCACAGACCAAGCTTGAGAAGCATATGGGACTGAAGGAAAGAGAAATAGAGCAACGTTTGGTAAAAAGGCAATAAAAAGGAATAGTTTGGGAAGAAAATGAACATTTAAAGTTTCACTCAAATTAGGAATATCAAATACTCTTAATGCAGGTAAGATAAAAAAGCTCAATAGGATGATGAAGTAGTAAAGTGGCCAAATTCTTAAAATTCTTCTGATGTAAAATTCTTTTACTGCAATGGTAGCTGTTACTTGTTCTTCTTTCAAAAGTAAAAATGTAATGAGGAACCCACTTAGAACAAAGAATAAGATTACTCCAAGATTTCCAATATGGTGGATAAAAGGATTGTCAAAATAATTTTTTAGTCCAAAAATCCTTTTAAGCTGTTCTATATGGTGCAAAATCACCAAAGTAGCGGCAATGAACCTTATTCCATTGAGTCCTTTGAAGTATACTTTATTTAGATGCACTAAATTATATTGACTTATTGATGTTTAATTTTTAGCCAAAATGAGTTATCTAAAAAGATATGGTCCATTTGTATGGAAGGAGAAAAATAAATTTTATTATTGTTTAAATCTATAATTTCATCCGTGTCCTTTTGGGAACTTAGTATCAAGTCTTTAATATGAGCTAATAAAATCATTGATGCTGCTTTGAAAATAGAATCTTCAATATCTATGGCAGTAGTCCAATTTATAGGCATAGAAACTTGATAAAGAATTTCTCCAGCATCTACAAATTCATTAACGCGATGAACTGTAGCTCCAATAAATCTACAATTTTGTTTTTTTGCTTCAGCTATTGTTTTCATCCCTATCAATCCACCAAAAGCAGGTAATAAGGAATAGTGAAGATTGACAAATTTTCCTTCAAAAGCCTTGATGATCTTTTGACTTAAAATCTTATGTATATTGGTAATGATAATATCTGGATTAGCACTACCTAATTCCGTAATTAAATTTTCCTCAAAATTTTCTTTAGCTAATATTATTTGAGGAATATTCTCTTTTATCGCATAACTAACGGCTCCACAGTCTCTATCAGCTATGATTTTAGTAACCTTTGCTTCTAGATTTAGATGTTTAATTGCTTGATAAACAAATATTAAGGTGCCGCCGTTACCGGAAACTAGAAATACTATGTTTGTCATGATTCTTGCTTTTTAAGAATTCTTTAGCATTAAGTCCCTCATTAAATAATAAATCAATTATAGATAAGTTCGGGTTAAAATCTCCAAATTGCTGTGAATAGGGTGGGTAATCCCTATAATCCATCCATGTTACCTCTATATTATTTTTATTAAAAAGAGACAAATCTAAATAGTCTTGAGCAGATGGACCTGAGAGGTAAGTGTCTGCTCTTAATTGATTGCATATGTGTATCAATTTTTCACTTTTACCTTCAATTAATTCTAATTCACTATCACTTAATATCGTTGTTTGAATATTCAAAAAACTACAGATCTCCACGATTAGACATTTATTGATGTCAGAAATTTTTGTAAGATTCGATATTTTATTTAAATAAATTTCTTCCAACCATTCGTAAACTAATTTAAACGCTGAGGCTTTTGCGTAATTGCTCTTTATCGTTTTTAAGTGCTTTATGTACCAATTTGAATTAGCAATGAAAGTTTCATCAATACGCTGACTGATGGAGTTTGTTTTGCATGCTACGGTAAGCCATTCAGCTCCGTTAGGAGTTTTAATTTTATTTCGGTTTCGCCAGTCATTCTTGGTATATTGAACACTATCGTAAAGTACGAAATAGTCAGCGAAGCCAATAAGATCGAAATATCCCCTCCAAGGAATATAATTGGATTGGCATATTGAAACAGTAATATTTGACATTTAGTTAAGAATAAGTGTTAGTATATTTTTCAAGTACTCGAAAGAAGAATATAACTCAACTTGTTTTACTGAATTTTGAGAAAACAGCTGCCTTTCTTCGGGACTCAGTAATACTATTTTCTTTATGCCCTCAGCTAGCTCTTCTATATTTCTATTTTCGGCTTTATAGCCATTATAACCGTTTACAACCATATTGGTTACAACGCCGGTATCGAAGCCAACCACGGGGGTGCCACAAGCCAAAGCTTCAGATACCATCATTGGCCCCGAATCTTCTATTGAAGAGTTGATATATACATCTACCGATTGATATAATAATGATAACAACCTATAATCTTTGATATAGTCGATTTTGGTTTTATTGATAGTAAGTGTTTCAAATTCTGGATTAATATCTCGGGCTACCACTAATAGGGTAAGACGATCAAATATTTGCTTTTCCAAAATTAACTCTAGTTTCTTTAACGCTTGAATTAAATAGCTAAAACCTTTTCTTTTGTCATTTGCACTTTGTGCACCCACCAAAATATAAAACCTATTGGAGTCCAGATTAAACAACTGTTTGGCAACAGATCTGTTTTTAGGATTTAAAACGCGGGTATCAATTAAGCTGTTAACGTTGTGAAATACGTCTTGGTCTTTATAGATTCTGGAAATTTTTGACTGCTCTAATGTTAAACCAGAACCCGCAATGATTTTGAAATTGGCCGCTTTGGCATTATTGAGTTTTGCCTTGAAATTTACTTCGGCGATTTTTTTTTGCTTAGGATTTACAATAGCAGGACAATCTTTACACTCCTTGGTATAACCATCGCAACCCCATGAAAAATGACAGCCTCCAGTAAAGTGGTTCATATCAACAGTAATGTTGTAGATATGGGCATTAGTTAGTGCCTGTAAATTTTTTAAATCTTTTGAATTTAAAAAGTTGATGGTCATTCCTGTAAATATAAATTCAGGAATAAAAGACATTTGATCAAGAATACGTGTATAATTTACATTTTCTCGTGTTTCATTTAAACCATAGAAAGAATATTCATGATGGGTTTGGGGTGGTTTGGGCTTTAAAAACCGGTTGTAAATTTTTTCTGCTCCCTGTGCCAATAAATTAGTATTTGGCTGGTACTCAATAATAAAGTCATCTGGTTTGGTTTTGTATTTCACCAGCATAGCAACCTGATGTCCCATCTCGTGTAATAAAACCGCTAATTTATAGATGGCTTCATAAGCGCCATTAATGTCTCCTGTAGATAAAAGTAAAATTTTTCTTTTAAGGGGGGGCATATTTAAAATTTATCAAACATATTTAAGAACCTTGGCTTTACTTTTCTAAATACGTTCTTATGAAGATAGCCATTCACATATTCCTGATCTTCATTTTTTACAAATACAAATCCGTAATTCACCACAAAATTCAACGATTCGAAGTTGCTCTTCAAAACCTTGATGACTATCTTGTTGAGTTTTAAGGTTTCAAAGCCAAAATTTAATATAAAAAAACATGCTTTTACCGATAATCTAGAGAGGTTTTTTTGGTTGCGGAACATCATGATGCCTGCTTCACCCGTTTTATTGGCCGCATTAACATCTTTGATATTAATTAAGCCGAATATTTCCTTGTTCCTTTCTACCACAAAATAATGATTCTTGCTTTTTTGGTTATTTCTAAACCATTCCTGTTGTTTTTTTTGGGAAATGATTTGTCGATATATCATTTTACTGAGAATTTCTTCTCTATTTCGCCATTGGCGGATGAATTCGATATGGTCTTCTCTAAGTGGTGTAAAATTTAATCCGAAAAATTCAATTGTTGAGGCGTTTGTTTCCATTGTATGGGTGAGGCTATAATTCCATTTTCTGTATCAGAGGACCTAGTTTCTTTTGATCCTGTATCGATGATGGAGAAGTTAATTTTATCAGTTAATAATTCGATGAGTTTTATTCCTGGTATATCTATTGCTAAAGAAACTTTAAAGCTATTGTCGTTTAATGTGTTAGCAGGTATTAGTGCTGTATAATTAAGTTCATCTCCAATAGGTATTATTTGCCTTTCAATAAATATCAGCTGTTCATAAAGGTTGAATATACCGAGATTAAAGCGTATATCTCTCTCTATTGAAACATTTCTTATGGTAAATTTTATTAATATATTCTCTTTTTTATCAAACTCTTGTTTGTTTTCTTGGTCTTCCCCTAAAATTTCAACACTTAATATTTGAGTTTGTTTGGATAAATCTACGTTAGTTTTATAAACACATTCTTTTTTGCTGCCAGAAATATAATGGTTGATGGTGTCTTCTACATTTCCAGTAAAATCAATCGACCCATTTTTTAATAAGATACCCTTTTGGCACAATTGTTTTACGCTACCCATATTATGGCTCACAAACAATACCGTTCTGCCTTCTCCCTTACTCACTTCGCCCATTTTTCCCAAGCATTTCTTTTGAAACTCGGCATCGCCAACAGCCAATACCTCATCTACAATCAAAATTTCACTTTCTAGATGGGCGGCAACTGCAAAAGCCAAACGAACATACATTCCGCTAGAGTAACGTTTTACAGGGGTATCGATATAACGTTCTACACCAGCGAAATCTACAATTTCATCAAACTTACGGGCGATTTCCTTTTTACGCATGCCTAAAATGGCTCCGTTTAGGTAAATATTCTCTCGGCCAGTTAACTCGGGATGAAAACCTGTGCCTACTTCTAATAGAGAAGCAATGCGTCCATTTCCTGTGATACGGCCTGAAGTAGGAGAGGTCACTTTACTCAATACTTTTAGCAAAGTGCTTTTACCTGCGCCATTACGGCCAATGATTCCTATGGCATCGCCCTGTTCAATTTCGAAGTTGATGTCTCTTAAACTCCAAACAATATCAGAGCTGCCTTTACTGGTACGGTCATTAGCCTCGCCAATGCGCAAAAATGGATCTTCCTTGCCACGGATACGGGCATACCAACGTTCCAAGTCTCGGCTAATGGTGCCAGTGCCAATTTCACCTAATTGGTAAGCTTTGGATAAATTTTCAACTTTTATGGCAATGTTAGACATGTTAAATGACGTCGCTTATATAAATGGATTAAACTGTATCTACAAAATTCTTCTCTACCTTATTAAATACAACGATACCCACCAGCAAAATTCCCAAAGTAACTGCTGTAGTGTAACCAATTGCGCCCCAGCTAAAAATAGCATTGCGCAAAAATCCATATCTAAAGGTTTTGATCAATGGTGTCAAGGGGTTGTAGAATAGCATTTGTAAATGGTTGGGCCTTTTGGAACCGCACTGCAATTTTGAATTATTCATTTGGGATCAATAAGAAATTCTCATCAAAATGATAGAGCAGTTCTAAATCCTTAACTGTTTCACATTTTGTTAAGTAGGGCAATGCAAAAATAGTATAGTTCATTTCTTTAGAAAATGCCATTAAATCTCTATTGTCGACTTTAAATGGGATAATGTTTACTTTATTCCATTCCATCAAAATGGTAGGCTTACATTTGTTGATACATTCCTTGGCCCCTTTTAATGCAAGTAGGTCGGCTCCCTCAATATCAATTTTAATGAAAGATACATTTGGCTCTTTATATTCTAGCCATATATGATCTATAGTAGTGCATTCAACTTCTATGCTATTTATAAATGTCGTTCTATTGGTATTTAAAATACTTTCATAAGCTGCGTCACCTGGTTTTGCCAATTGAAAATTTATTTTTCCTGTCATATTTGACATGGCTTTGCTTACCAATGACCATCTATCATTAAAACGACTATGCTGTTGAGTTTTTAAAAGGTAGGGGAATGAATTTGGTGAAGGCTCAACGGAAATGACATTTACATTTTTTGAGGAAGCGAGCATAGGAATAGCCATTAAGCCAATATTAGCTCCAATATCTAGTACAAAGGTATTTGGCTTTATAAGAGCTTCCATGATTTTCACATTTCCAGATTCATATATCCCTTCATTAATGGCCCTGCTAAAAATAATGCTGCTTTTAGGAAAATATACTTGTTGTTGGTAGTAGGGAAAATAGCCTCTACTGTTCCAAATATGTTTAAAAATATTTCTTTTGATGTATTGTTTTAGTCGATTAACCATCATACTGGTGTGACACAATAATATTTTTATTTTTTGGAAATTAACATGGGTGCTATGCCCTTATAAAGATGATGACGAGCAATAATAATTCCGTCAACAGAATAAGTTTCTTGCAAGTTTGCATTTGCGATGATCTCAAATGAGCAGCTTTTTATTAATTGAAAGCACTTATCATGAATTTCATCAGAGTGTGTTGAAATAAAAAGATAACCTATTTTACCACTTTTTAGAATGTCAGTAGCTGTACTCAGTAATTCATATTCATAACCTTGAATATCACTGTGCAAAATGTCAATTTGGCTCAAATTTTTAGTTTGCATAATATAATCTAGGTTAATTATGGGCGGTTGGTTTTCAAGGTTTACTGAAGAACTGATAAATGCTTGGTTGAAATCGCCCTTTAAAAGGTTAATTTCAAAGTTAGCCTTGCCAAATTCCAAATTTTCTTTTTCAGGCTCGTACAGATATGTTTTTCCATGAGGTATTTTTTGTAAAAACCACATCGAATAAAAACCCCAATATGCTCCTAATTCTACCATTATTGCATTTGGGTGTATTGTTTCCAAGACTTCCTTAAATACTCGTTCTTCTTGAGGCTCATGAACACCTTGATTTTTTACCAACATTTTGGTTATTCCTTTACCGTAATAACTTCCACAAATAATTTCTTGCCCATTATGCATTATTTGTTTGTTGCCAAAAATTTTACCGGCATTGGGATGTCGGGGGATATATTGGTTATCTGAACTTTCTACCACGTCGGCTATTCGTCTTTGCCACTCCAAGTAGAAACGGTACCTTGCTTTTAAATGATTGATTACTTTACGTACCATAAATAATTTGCGTTGAAAAATTCTCTACATAAGAACCTGTTACGCTGATTGGGGTTTCAAGGCTGTTGGTATTATCGGGCATGGAAACCAAAATTTCCATAAAATCATCTACTCTTTCTAAAACTTGCCCTTTAGTTTCAATGTAGGTAATGACCTGATAAGTCTCGGGAATTAATCTCAATGAATCTACAAGAAATTCAAAAGTGTGCATGCCTTTTTTTAAATCAAAAAGCTGCCCGTTATATTTACTCCACAAGCTTGTTATCCGTTGATTGTTAGTGTTATTGAAGCAAATAGCGATGCTCACATCATTGTAGGGCTCCAAAGCCTCAACTTGAAGTGATATTTTGTAAGGTTTTCCAAGTTGCAGCTGATTGCCAGTTATTGCTGCCCCATTATCATAAAAGTTAATGTTTCTTGCGTACACCTGGTTTCCACCGCTTCTTTTGGCTGTACTAGTATCGTTGGTTACTTTACTGTATTTCTGAATAATTACATCGGCGCTACCTATTGCATCTAATTTGCCATTTTTCAAAATAATTGCATTATTGCAAAGCTGTGCAATACTTCCCATATTATGGCTCACAAACAAAACGGTCCTTCCTTCTCCTTTACTTACTTCTCCCATTTTGCCTAAGCACTTTTTTTGGAACTCGGCATCGCCTACAGCTAATACCTCATCAACAATCAAAATTTCGCTTTCTAAGTGGGCGGCAACGGCAAAGGCCAAACGCACATACATACCACTGGAGTATCTTTTTACAGGCGTGTCTATGTAGCGTTCTACCCCAGCAAAATCTACAATTTCATCAAATTTGCGAGTAATTTCTTTTTTTCGCATGCCTAAAATGGCACCGTTTAGGTAAATATTCTCTCGGCCAGTTAACTCGGGATGAAAACCTGTACCTACTTCTAATAAAGAGGCAATACGGCCCCTTCCGGTAATATTTCCTGAAGTGGGGGAGGTTACTTTACTTAAAACCTTAAGCAAGGTGCTTTTGCCAGCGCCATTACGGCCAATAATTCCTACGGCATCACCTTGTTCAATTTCAAAGTTAATGTCCTTTAAGCTCCATACAATGTCTGAATTGCCTCTACTGGTACGGTCGTTGGTTTCGCCAATGCGTAAAAATGGATCTTCCTTGCCGCGAATACGAGAGTACCAACGTTCCAAGTCTCGGCTAATGGTACCCGTGCCAATTTCGCCTAGTTGATAAGCTTTAGATAGGTTTTCTACTTTTATAGCTATGTTAGACATTCGTAGACAATTGATTTAAATCAATTTTACGTTGTTTCTCATATTGCGTAAAACAGTTTTCAAGGAGCGAGATGTTTTTATTATTGGCTATTTTTAGTGCCTTTTTTGCTTTCAGTAGGGCTCTTGCCCATAAGCTTGGGGGAGCGGTAGCCACTAAATAATCATCCAGATATTCCTTATAATCTGTTTTAATAATTTGATATCGTTCTTTTTTGCAAGTGATGTAATCACTAGAAATCCCATTTTGCAGGTAGTTACTTAAAAAAAACTTGTCAATATGCTGGTAACTATAGCCTTTATCACAGGCTTTCAAAAAAAACGCCCAATCGGACACCAATCGGTAAGTTTCATCATAGTAACCTAGTTCATCAAAAAGATTTCTGCGAATTACCGAAATTTGATGGCATATGGAACGGGTTAGAAAATAAGTCATATCCAACTGCTTAGGAAACGGATAACAGTAAGCGAATTTCTTAATTTCATCTACAAAAATTACATCTGTATAATAAATGTCTTTTTGAGGATTTGCTTTTAAATATTCTAATAAATCTGCTATTACATAATGGTGGTTTAAAGTATCGCCACTGTTTAAGAATAACAAATACTCACCTTTTGCCAATTTAATTCCTTTGTTCATGGCATGGTATACACCATTATCTTTTTCGGAAATAAAAGCAGAAATATGCTTTTGGTGTTTAGCTAGTAATGTAGTGCTTTGGTCGGTAGAACCGCCATCAACAACCAAGTATTCAAACTGTGCATTTTTTTGAGCAGCCACGCTGGCAATAGTTTCCTCGAGGCCTTTTGCATTGTTTAAGTTAATTGTAATGATGGTGAGCTGCATTAAACTGTATCTACAAAATTTTTCTCTACCTTATTAAATACAACGATACCTACCAGCAAAATTCCCAAAGTAACTGCCGTGGTGTAACCAATTGCGCCCCAGCTAAAAGTCCCATTACCTAAAAAACCATACCTAAAGGTTTCTATCAATGGTGTCATGGGGTTATACTCAATAATCCAAGCATAATTTGGATAGTTTGCTATGGCGGTGCTTAAAGGATAAATTACTGTGGTAGCATACATGAGTAATTGTACGCCAAAAGTAACCAAGAATGCCAAGTCGCGATATTTTGTGGTCATTGCGGAAATGAGCATTCCCAAACCTAAACCCAATAAAGCCATTAATATCACCACTAATGGAAAAAGAGAAATGGCCCAAGTAATACTAAAATCTTCTTTCGCAATAAAGTAATAGTAGGCCATTACCATTAAAAACAACAAAAACTGTACGCCAAACCTCACCAAATTGCTTACCACAATACTAAGTGGCATAATTAAACGAGGAAAGTACACCTTGCCAAAAATGTTGGCGTTATCCTTAAAAACGGTCGATGTTTTGGTTAAACAATCTGCAAAATAGTTCCAAGCGGTAATGCCCGCCATGTAAAATAGGGGCTGAGGTAAACCATCAGTACTTATTTTTGCCATTTGTCCAAAAATAAAAGTAAAAATGATGGTGGTGAATATTGGCTGTATAAAAAACCAAAGCGGCCCTAATATGGTTTGTTTATAAAAGGATACAAAATCCCTACGTACCAAAAGCCAAAGCAAGTCTCTATAAGCCCAAGTATCTTTTAACTTAAGGTCAAATAGTGAGTTTTGTGGTTCTATACTCCAATCGTGTTGTTGGTTGTTCATGATATTAAGCGAGCGACCTAGTGGTTGCTTAGTTGACTATAGAATAATTTAATAATTCTTTTACTTTTTTTAGGTAACTATCGAAACCAAAATGCTCAACAGTAATTTGCTGTTGTTGATGGGGCTGATGTTCTTTGTTGGCTAATGCATTTTGAACGGCTTTAAGAATTTCAGTCTCCTCATTGGGATTAATCAATTGTCCCAACTTTCCATTTAACAAAGCATCCGTACTTCCATCTACATTACCACCTATCACTTTGCAACCATGTGCAGCAGCTTCAATAAACACAATGCCAAAACCCTCGCCTTTACTAGGCATGATGAACAGATCACTCAGCAAAAAATGTGGCGTTAATTCTTCTTCTGAAAGATAACCAATCATTTTTACTTCATTAATAAGGTTATTCTCTTCAATCAATTTTGTTAATCTGATGTGCTCTACTTCATCCGCTTTACCAGCCAAAAGGTAAGTGAAATTCTGATTTTGTTGTTTTAGCTTGCCCAGTGCCATGATCACTTTGTCGTAACCTTTGTATTTTTCGGAGGCCGATAGACGGTTTAAAGTAAATATTACTGGGGTGTTTTCGCCAATTTGGTATTTCTCTAATAGATGTTTGGGCTTTTCAAAATGATCAGGTAAATGAAGAAATGGTGATAAACAGTTGTTCAATACCTTGATTTGCTGCGGTGATATTTGATGCTGTACGATCATTTTATCACGTGTATAGTTGCTCACCGCCCAAATTTGTACTTTTTCTTGGAGAAATTTTGTTTTCCATTTTGGCAGTGTGTCCCAAACCTCTATGCCGTGGGCAAACATGATGATCCTTTGCTTAGGTTTAAAGACAGTGATCAGTTTGGCGATAGGAAGTAAGTTGATATGGGAAAGAACTATGATGTTACTTTTAAGCCCTTTTAAAAAACTGGCAGCAACGAAACTTAGCTTCGCTCCTCCAAATGTTTGATATTGATCTGGAGAAATATATCTTATATCGGTATCTTTTTTTTCATCATGCATTGAATAGCTCACCCAAGCTTGGTGGCCCAGTAGTTGGCCAATAGCGTAGATGAACTTTCTGCTCACTTTCTCAACACCTCCAGTTAAACTGAAAGCGTAAAGGTTCAAGAACAATATTTCGTTACGCTTTTTTGGCACGATGGAATACTTGATAAACGGCAAATAATTTAGACCAGTGTAACTTCTGATTTTTAAACTGCTTTAACAACGCCAAAGCTTGTGGGTTTTTATCATAATGTTCTTCATTTAACATTGGTTTGTAGCTTGTAAACCAACGTTGGAATGGGAAAGTAAAACCCTTTTTGGGACGATTCCAAATGGTTTCGGGTAATATGTTGTGGTAGGCTTTGATCAATAGCGATTTGGGTTGCTCATTAAACCTGGTATTTTTTGGTAGGGCCAATGTTTTGGCTACTAAATCTTGGTCTAGAAAAGGAACGCGTACTTCTACACCATGCGCCATACTCATATAATCAGTGTCCTTAAGCAACTGGTTCTGCATGTAAACGTTCGTTTCAAACCAAGAGATCCTGTCTTCGGCACTTAGTTGCTCAACTTCCTTGTTTAAAGGATAATTGCTCAATAATTCTTCTATTTCCTTTTCTGGAACCTGTAGTAGTTTACTCACCACATTTGGCGTGTAGAAACCTCTTAAAAAAAGGTACTCGCCAACGGGATTATTGTAAGCTAAAAAGCTGATGCGTTTAAGTTTGTCTGAAGGAAGATATTTAGCGCTTTTTAATAGGAAACGAGGAGCCCTTTTCAGTTTCTTAATCAGTTGATGCCTTTTAAACGACGGATAACCACCAAAAAGTTCATCGGCACCAATGCCCGAAAGTACCGCTTTTAGTCCGTTCTCTTTGGCCACCTTATTTACAAACCATGAATTTACGCCATCATTGGACGGTTGGTCCATGTCGGCAAAAATTTGGTCAATATGTTGTTCGAAATCATTGGCGGTTACCGTATAGCTAATGTGTTTGCTATTGATTTGTTGGGCAATGATTTCCTGATATTTTTGTTCCGAAAACTCAAGCTCATTAAAGTTAATGCTCACCGTATTGATAACTTGTTGCGTTTGTTCGCTAGCAATTAGACTTAGCAAGCTACTGTCGATACCGCCACTTAAAAAAACACCAATGGGCGCATCAGCAATGAGGTGTCTTTTAACAGATTGATCTAATTTCGTCTTAATTTCCTGTTGGGCTACCACTTGTGCCACTTCTTTTGTCGACGGGTAGTCATCTACAAACTTTTGCAAAGTGGCATGCTGTTCCTGATGATCCCACGTTAAAAAGTGACCTTTTGGTAAATTTAGAACCCCTTCGAGCGTGGTGTATGGCTCTGGGATGAAGCCAAAGGAGAGAAAATATATGGACCAATCTGGGTTTTCTTTCCAGTTTTGATTAAATGCTGTAAAAGCCTTTACTTCAGAAGCAAAACAAAGCTGGTTATCATTTAATGCATAGTATAACGGCTTAATGCCCAATCCATCTCTTACCAAAAAGGTTTGCTTTGTTTTTTGATCTAGCAGAGCAAAAGCAAACATGCCTTTGAGCTCTTTAAAAAAGCTTGTTCCATAAGCTTGATAACCTGCTAAAATAACTTCGGTATCAGTTTCGTTGTTGAAACTGAAACCTTTGGCAATTAAATCTGCTTTCAGTTCTGGATAATTATAGATTTCACCATTAAAGGTAATCCATAGCTGATTTTGATAGGGCATGGGTTGTTTGCCATTTTCGCTCAAATCAATGAGCGATAACCTGCGGTGCCCAAAGGCCAGGTTGAACTCGGGAAGCAGTAGATAGCCTTCTCCATCAGGTCCGCCTTTATGCATAGCATTACACATGCGTTGTAAGGCCGCATCTATTTCTTTGTCGCTTAGCTTTTGGCTAATAATTCCAGCTATACGACACATTTGTTTTCGAATGTGTTAATGGAGTTTTTTTTGTTTGGTTTACAGCTTCGCCCTTTCAGTCCCATTTTGGGACCTAACAGGTTGAAATTGGTCGATATTGCTATCATCAAATTAGCTGAGCATTACATCAGCTAATTTCCTATTTTATTTCAAAGGCTCAATGTAAGCCATCGAAGTTTTCACTTCTAAGGCATAGCCTAAATTTTCTAGTTTTAATACCAAGCTTTTTTTATTTTCTATCGAAACAAGCTCAGCAACCATTCCTTTAAATGGTCCTGCGTGGATCAATACCTTTTCGCCCGGTTGAACTTCATGTTCAATAAGGGTAAGGTCTTCACCCGAAGTAAGTAAAAGTTTTAAGTCTTCCATTTGCTTGTCAGGCATCACGGCAATTTTTCCTGAAAAATAAAGGAAACGGCTAACGCCTTGGGTCATTAAAACTTCTGCGTGCTCCTTGTTTGAGATGCGAACAAAAACGTAAGATTTAAATAGGGGTTCTTCTACTATTTTTTTGCGGTCGCTCCATTGACGCCACTCTTTCTTTAGGGGCAAATAGGCATCAATACCTTTTCTTTGTAGTTCTTGATACGCCTTTTTCTCCGCCCTAGAATTCGTATACACTGGATACCATCTGTACAAACTGTCGATCATTATCTATTTCTTTTTCCAAAATTCCCACCATCTTTTTGTTGGACCATCACTATAATAGCCATTTCCATATCCAGTATTTGAATAATCTGAATAGTAGTAGTAATTGGCGTAATAGCTGCCCGTATAGTTGGTGGTATAATATCTGCTATGCAGAATATCATTGTCGAAAGCGTTTAATATAATTGCGATATTAGATAGGTTGAACTCTTTTGAAAGTCGTTCGGGAACAGAGGCCGCTTGATAACGGGATACACCCGAGCGAATTACAAATAGATTTACGTCAGCCATCCTGATTAAAGGAATAGCATCCGAAACCAAGCCCACTGGTGCCGAGTCGACAATTACAAAATCGTAAGATTTCGTAAGTAGTTCTAAAAGAGCCTTCATCTTATCCGAATACAATAGTTCTGACGGGTTTGGAGGCACTGGGCCTGCTGGGATAAAGGTAAGATTTTCTACTTCTGTATCAAAAGTGATTTCCGACAGTTCTGCTTGATTAGATAGATACGAACTCAAGCCTTTTAAATTATTTGTTTTAAAGGTGTGGTGCAGCTTTGAGCGCCTTAAATCGGCAGCAATCACAATCACTTTTTTATCAATTAAGCTTAATGTACTGGCTAAATTTACAGTAGTGAAAGATTTTCCCTCTCCCGAAATCTCGGAAGTAATACAAACGACCTTGCTTTCCTTTTCGGCAGCTAGGAAACTAAGATTTGTCCTTACAGATCTTACAGATTCAGCAAATAGTGATTTCGGATTTTTGATGGACAAAATTTGACGGTTGTCTTCGTCTATGGCTTCCTGGTATTTTCTAATGACACCAATAATAGGAATGGTGGTAAGGCTTTCAATCGTTTCCTTATCATAAATGAAAGGGTTGAGCATCCTTACCAAGAAGATCAAACCAATACCCGCCACAAGACCTATAATCAAAGCGCTGATGTACGTTTTTTTGTGGACTGGTGAAATGGCATTGGTGTTATATAATGCAAAATCTACGATGGTTGCGCCAGGAGTAATTGCCGCTTTGCTGATTTGCGCTTCTAATTTCTTTTCAGAAAGATAGCTGTATACTTTTTGGTTAATGGTAAAGTTCGATTGAAGGTTGATCAGATCTCGCTCAGCTTTAGGAATGGAATTGAAGGTTTGTTTGATGGAAGCAATTTGCTGATCTAGAAAAGCAGCCGTCTTACTGTTCTTCTGTCTTTGGCTATTGGCATTGCTTACAAAAGCCGATTTGATTTCTAATATTTGCTTATCTATTTGTTGTACAACATCAGAACTGGTTTTGTACGTCACTAGCGCTTCTTCTCTTTTTAAAAGCAAACCATTATATTGTAATAGCAAGGAAGATAACATTGGATCGGTAATTCCCTGTAGATTATAATTAACGGCATTCAGGTTTTTATTGCCTACAATTTCCTTTTCCAGTTGGTTAATGAAGATGCCCTGTAGGTTGAGTGTGTTTTTTTCCGTTTCCAGATCAGTGAGTTTCTTCATCACATCCTGGCCCGCAACCGAAATGTCCAATACTTTATTGGCTACTTTAAACTGTTCTAATTCTGATCCAGATGATTTTACCACCTTGGACATGTTCTGCTGTAATGTATCAATAAACCTAATGGTTTGGGTAGCAGAAATAGTCTTTTGATTACGGTCGTAATTAACGTAAGAACGAAGGATGGCATTTAAAATATCTGTAGCGAAATAAGGGTTAATGTCTGTTTGAGAAAGAGAAAGGATGTTAGTCCCTTTCGTTTCATTCATATTTAAACCCGATGCAATACGGCCTAAAAAGCTGCTTTTGGAATTGAACCTAAAGCAATAGATAGAGTTGTTTGCTTTGTTGAACGTATTGTTGTTGATTTTGAATTTAATGCCTGGTGCAGTAACGATCTCACCATTACGGAAGGTTTTGTTGAACTCCTGTCCATTTTCGTGATAGCTCAATTTGAATGAGTGAGCATCTACCGCTTCATATTCAAAAAGTTCTCTGCTAAATCTTACAGAGTCCTGTTCTACAATAGCAATGTCCAAGGGCTTTTGTGGGTAAACGTCCGAAGTCCTTACACGACCTTTGAGGTAAAACGAAATTTTATAATCTAAGTCGTTTACCGCACTTAATAGCACGTCTCTAGAGCGGATGACGAATTGCTCAGATTGCATTTTGTTGTTACGGTCATAAGTACTCCTTACATTTAGTAATTCGGAGATTTCTGATTTTTTTTCCTCAAACTTTAAAGACGCACTGGTGCTAAAAGTTTCGGGAGTGTACCATAAATAAATGTAGGCAGCAATTAATGAAATGATAGTGGTGCTAGCCATCCAGTACCATCTGCTGAGTACAATCTTTACTATTTTAACATAGTCGATATCTTGCTGCACGTTTGCGTTCCCCGTGACCTGTTGTTCCATTATTTGGTGATACTATAAATTAATAATAAAGTATTGACTACTACAAAACCTATCTGTATGAAAGTAGAGTAAGCTTGGAAGTTTTGGCTATTTACGGCCGCTCTACGTGGCTCAATATAAATAACGTCTTTAGCCTGAAGTTTCAATTTAGGATCTCTCAAAAAATTGTAGTCGTTGAGGTTAACCATAATGATCTCTGGATTAGACCTATCACCCCTAAATATGCGTAACATTTTATTATTTGCATTGGCCGTTAAACCTCCGGCATCAGCCAAAAGGTCAATGAGCTGGTAGTCTTCACGTTCTATGATGTATTTGCCCTGTTTCCCAACTTCACCCAACATTACCACGTAAGCATTTGCAATACGTACATCAATAAGTGGCGCATTGAGTTCTTTTGCTTCGTAAGCTTTCTGTATCATTTGGGCGGCTTGACTGCGATTTAAACCAGCAACCTTTATGATTCCTATTTTAGGTAGCGTAATCTCACCGTTGGCATTTACCTTAAAAGTGGTGTACACTTGCGAGGTATTGCTGTTTCCTCCTTCTGGAACCTTTACAATCAGGCTCATATCTTGTACGTTTCTAATGGCAAGTTCATCTTCTGGTTTAATGAGGTTGTAATAACCAGGAGCATCTGTATTGCCATTAATTACCCTCACTGTTTTTACAGTATCAGCGTCATAAGGTGTTTTTAGCAACGCTTGTCGCCCTTTGAAGGAACAAGAGCTTAAGAAAAAAGCAGCGAAACCAATAAATATGAGAGTTGTTGTTAATGATAATCTATTGTAGTTCATTAGTTTGAATGAAGGTGCAAATTACAACTTTTTGTTGTTAGTCAAATTAATAAATTAAAAAATAACAATACATGGTTTTAAAAATGCAAGCTCCTAGGTATTACTTTTTTAGATGAGCATCATTGCAAATTGTCACTTAAATTAGATGGGGCTCAGGAGGTAAGATATAAGCATAATGGCTTGGATAATGCTGGGTTTCATTTGTTTTGGAAAAATACTTGACTTACTTTTGGACAGATAAATAACATTTCGTTGAAAATAACCATCATTACAGTAGTATATAACGGAGAACAGCATATTGCAGATTGTATCGAATCAGTGCTGTCACAGAGTTATTCTAATATTGAATATATACTCATCGATGGAAATTCTACCGACCGTACCTATCAAATAGCAAAGCAATATAAAGACCGATTATCGATTTTGCTTTCGGAGCCAGATCAAGGGATGTACGACGCCTTAAATAAAGGAATTATGCTCGCTACTGGAGAAGTGATTGGTATTTTAAATGCAGATGATATGCTGGCTAATCATTCGGTGATTGCAGAAGTAGCGAAAAAATTTGAAGTAATAAAGGTTGATGCGCTTTACGGCGATCTGAATTATGTTGCTCCAGACAATATCGCTCGTATTTTGCGTAAATGGCGTTCATCTAAAGCTAAGCCTATTGATTTAGCACTAGGTTGGATGCCAGCACATCCAACGCTCTACGTGAGAACCGAACTTTTTAAAAGATTGGGCGGTTACCAACTAAATTACGGTTCTGCTGCTGACTACGAATTGATGCTTAGGTTTTTGTATAAACATCGCATTTCTTCGGTTCATCTGCCAATGCTAATGGTAAACATGCGTAACGGAGGCATGAGCAATCAATCATTAAAACATCGCTATTCGGCCATGCAAAGCGATTATGCGGCTTTGAGACATAATCAGATCCCACTGCCGCTGTTGGCGTTGCTGCTCAAGAAGCTTCGGAAAATAAAGCAATTTTTTTAGACAAATACCTATAAATGTGGATTGTATAAGTTTGTTGTTTTTAGTTGTTTTGAAAAAATACAACTTATTTGTTTAAATAATTCATAAATTTGACTGTCAATCATTTAAGAAAGACATGCCCAAACAACTATTTTCCGAATATCCTCTGATATTCTATATTTCTATTGTAACGCTAGCATTTTTGCTGGTAAGGTTTTCTATACCTTCTATTATACACGTTGCGAATAAGCATAAATTGTTCGATAGTGTAGACCTGCATAGAAAAGAGCATAAAGATGGCATTTCAAGATTGGGTGGTATTGGTCTTTTTTGTGGCTTTACCATCACCGTATTATTATTTGCAACAACCGTACATTATGAGCAGGCTAATTTTTTAATCGCCTCAAGTATTTTTTTGTTTGCGTTAGGGATTAAGGATGATATTTATGGCGTAAGTCCATCAACAAAGTTCGCACTTCAAATTCTGGTGTCGTTAATTTTGGTAACACTAGGTGATTTTAAGTTGTCAAGTCTTTATGGTGTATTTAATATTTGGGATGTGCACCCCGTTGCCGGTGGTGTTTTTTCTATAGCCCTTATTATTTTCATTAATAATGCTTTTAATTTAATTGATGGTGTGGATGGTTTAGCTGGAACTGTAGGGGCTGTGGTGAGTTTGTGTTTTGGAATCTTTTTCGCGTTGGGAAATGACATGGCCTATGCATTTATTGCATTTTCTATGTTGGGAGCCATATTAGGCTTTTTGGTTTTTAACTATCCACCAGCTAAAATTTTTATGGGCGATACCGGTTCTTTAATTATAGGGCTTGTTTCGGTGGTGTTGGCCATTAAGTTTATTGAGATTAATAAGCTGGGGTCAACTCCAGCTCCCTATTTCTATTCGGCGCCTTCTATTGCGGTAGCAGTACTGATCGTTCCCATATTCGATTCATTAAGGATATTTTTTATCAGGGTGATTAATAAAAGATCACCGTTTAAAGGCGATCGAAATCATATCCATCATCGCCTATTGCGTTTGGGACTTAGCACTAAACAAATCTTATTGGTTACCCTATCCTTTAATTTAGGCATGATTGCGTTAACGGTGATGTTGCAGAATTTGGGCAATTTTGTGCTGATATTTCTTCAAATAGGTATTTGTATGATTTTCAATGCTGTATTAACCTATGTTAAAGGTCGTAAAATAACCAAAAGTTATACCGTTAAAGACGTTTTTTTAAAGGACACCCTAAAGGTGTCATAGTTTCATCTTTATTTAAAAAATTAGATTTTCTTTCTCTAGATATTGGCTAGCTTTGCACCGTGAAATCGCGTTGGTTTCATCTATAATCAATACCAAATGAAAATTGCCATTAATGGCTTTGGCCGAATCGGAAGAATGTTCTTGCGTACAGCATTGGAGCGAAATTTCGATGTCATTGCTATCAACGATTTAACTACTCCTGCAACTTTGGCGCACCTGTTCAAATACGATTCTGTTCATGGTGTTTATCCTGGCCAAATTAGTGTCGATGGGCAGTGTTTGGTGGTAGATGGTAAACATATCGAGATTATTTCCAATTCAAAGCCTGAAACACTGCCTTGGAAAGATTTGGGAGTGGATTTGGTAGTCGAGTCAACTGGTAAATTCGCTAATCAGGCATCAGCCGAAAAACATCTTCAAGCCGGAGCTAAGCAAGTGCTGGTTTCTGCACCTGTGGCCGACAAAGACGTGCCAATGGTGGTAATGGGGGTTAATGATCACGAAGTTGATTTCTCATCAACGATACTTTCCAACGCTTCTTGTACAACCAATAACGTAGCGCCAATGGTAAAAATATTGGATGATTTTTGGGGAATAGAGGACGGGTACATTACTACGGTGCACTCCATGACCGGAGATCAAAATTTACATGATGCCCCACATCATGATTTACGTAGAGCCAGGGCCGCTTCTTCGTCCATCATTCCTACCAGTACAGGTGCTGCAAAAGCAATTACGCATATTTTTCCGCATTTAGATGGTAAATTGGGTGGAGCCGGCATTAGGGTGCCAGTGTTAAACGGTTCCCTAACTGATTTTACCTGTATCCTAAAAAAGAAAACGACAATAGAGGAAATTAATGAGGCCTTTAAGGCTGCGGCCAATGGAAAACTGAATAAGGTTTTGCAGTATACCGAGGATCCTATTGTTTCTGTAGATATCATCAATAATCCACATTCCTGCATTTTTGATGCGCAGTTAACTTCTATTGTGGGCGATTTGGTAAAAGTGGTAGGTTGGTACGATAATGAATCTGGCTATTCCAATCGTTTGGCAGATGTAGTAGAAAAAATTAAATTAAGCTATGATTAAGTTTGTTCCTTTGGAAGTGGTTTTGCCTTTAAGAAGCAAAATGCTTAGAAATGGTGCTGAATTAGAGACATGTATTCTTCCAACGGATAACATCGAAGGTGTTTTTCATTTGGCTTACTATGCAGGCGATAAAGAAGTGGCAAGCGTGGCAACTTTTTTTCCGCAACAAATGCACAATAGGGAGGGAGCTGCTTATCAGCTAAGAGGTATGGCTACCGATAGCCGATTTTTTGGAAAAGGTTATGGTGCGGCCTTATTAAAATATGCATTTTCGTACATTAAAAATGCAAAAGCTGAGTATATTTGGTGCAATGCACGTGCTTCGGCAATAGATTTTTATCAAAAACAAGGCTTTAAAATTGTTTCTGATGAATTTGAAGTCGCCGGTATTGGCCCGCATTATATCATGATTTTAAACCTAATATAGAAAATGAAGACAGTAGACCAATTTAATTTTAAGGATAAGAAAGCTATCGTAAGGGTAGATTTTAACGTGCCTTTAGATGCCGATTTCAACATTACTGATGATAAAAGAATGCGTGCAGCATTGCCAACTATTCAGAAAATACTGAATGATGGCGGAGCGGTAATTTTAATGTCGCACTTAGGTAGACCAAAAGATGGGCCTAGCGATAAATATTCTTTAAAACATATTTTGGGCGATTTGTCTCGTATGTTAGATCTACAGGTGAAGTTTGCGGATGATTGTATTGGTGAAGACGCCGTTAATAAAGCAAAGAACCTTTTTCCTGGAGAAGTTTTATTGTTAGAAAACCTTCGTTTTTATAAAGAGGAGGAAAAAGGAGATGTTGCTTTTGCGGAGAAGCTTTCGAAACTGGCAGATGTTTATGTGAACGATGCTTTCGGTACTGCTCATAGGGCACATGCTTCGACCACTATTATTGCTCAGTTTTTTCCAGACGCAAAATATTTTGGTTACCTGATGGCCGAAGAAATTAAAAATGCAGAGAAGGTAATTCATGGAGCCGAAAAACCATTCACGGCAATTATGGGCGGTGCTAAAGTTTCTGATAAAATTTTGTTGATTGAGAATTTGTTGGAAAAGGTGGATAACCTGATTATTGGTGGTGGTATGGCTTATACTTTTGCGAAAGCACAAGGAGGCGAGATTGGTACTTCGTTGCTAGAGGCTGACCGTATGACTCTGTGTTTGGAGCTTTTAGAAAAAGCCAAAGCAAAAGGGGTGAATTTAGTGTTGCCAGTAGATACCGTAATTGCTGATAAGTTTGATAACGGAGCCCAAAAAGATCAGGTAGACAGTGGTCATATTCCTGCCGACTGGATGGGTTTGGATATTGGTTCAAAAACGGTAGAGTTATTTAGTGATATCATTAAAAATTCTAAAACCTTATTGTGGAATGGTCCAATGGGTGTTTTCGAAATGGAAAACTTCCTGCAAGGGACAAAAGCTGTTGCCGAAGCGGTGGTAGAAGCTACTAAAAACGGCGCATTTTCGTTGATTGGTGGCGGTGATTCGGCTGCGGCCATTGCAAAATTTGGCTTAGAAGATGAGGTGAGCTATGTGTCAACTGGTGGTGGAGCTTTGTTAGAATATATGGAAGGTAAAGAGTTGCCAGGCGTAGCAGCTATTCAAGAATAAATAGAGGTTAACTCGTTGTATATAAGCGGTCCCGACTTTAAAGTTGGGACCGCTTTCTTTTTTTACCACCCTTAAATCTCTGTTTAAATTACTGAAAAGCGGGTTCGGGTGGGAAGAAATGTATGTTGAAAACTTTTTTGTGGTAAAAAGTGGTAAAAAGTGGTAGAAGTGACTTACTTTTACACTAGATAAAAAGTGTAGCTACTATAATGAACCAACTCATCGGAGAATTTGATTGCAAATTGGATGCGAAAGGGCGCTTGATGGTGCCTGTTTTGCTGAAGAAGCAATTGCTTGATGTAGAGCGAGATGGCTTGGTTGTGAATCGAGGATTCGAGAGGAATTTGGTTATTTATCCTAAAAAAGTTTGGGATGAAACAGTGGCCGAGCTAAGTAAGCTCAATATGTTCGAGCGTAAAAACCGTGAGTTTGTGAGGGCGTTTCAGCGTGGGGCAATGCCTTTGTCGTTAGATGCTGCGGGGCGTGTGCTCCTGCCGAAAACATTGGTTGAATATGCGGGCATGGAATCGGATATAGTGTTGGCTTGCCAATTAGATAAGATAGAGGTGTGGGATAAAAAAGCTTACGATAATTTGTTTGATGACGTTCCTGAAAACTTCGCCGCATTAGCGGAAGAAGTGATGGGCGGTAAGCATAAAGGAGGCGCAGATGGAGAATAATTACCATGTTCCCGTGTTGTTGCAAGAGTGCATTGAGGGGTTGGCTATCAAGCCTGATGGGGTGTATGTGGATGTGACTTTTGGTGGCGGGGGGCATTCTCGAGAAATTTTAAAGCATTTGAATGATAAGGGAGTGTTGATCGCTTTTGATCAAGATCCTGATGCGCAAAGAAATAAAATTGATGATCCTCGTTTTCGTTTTGTGGATCAAAATTTTGGCTACTTAAAAAATAACCTTCGTTTGCTAGGTTATAAGCAGGTGGATGGCATATTGGCTGATTTGGGTGTTTCGTCACATCAGTTTAATGAGCCTGAGCGTGGTTTTTCTATCCGCTTTGATGCGGATTTGGATATGCGCATGGATCAGCAGCGTCCATTAACGGCGGCGATAGTGCTCAATACTTATGCGGAGGAAGATTTGCATAAGATATTTGGTTTGTATGGCGAGGTGCAAAATGCCAAATCGTTGGCAAGAACAATTGTGACTTCGCGTTTGGAAAATCCGATACAAACCCTGGCTGATTTTAAAAGTGTGATTGCGGCTCATATCCCCCGTGGGAAAGAGAATAAATATATGGCTCAGGTTTTTCAGGCGCTGCGTATTGAAGTGAATGCGGAGATTGAAGTGCTGGAGCGTTTCTTGGAGCAGTGTGCTGATGTGTTGAAGCCTGGAGGTCGTTTGGTGGTGATGTCTTATCATTCGTTGGAAGATAGACCAGTTAAGAATTTTCTCGCCAAAGGTAAATTTAGAGGAGAAGTAGAGAAGGACTTTTTTGGAAATGACCAAAAGCCATTCAATGTAATTACTAGAAAGGCAATTGTAGCTGATGAAGAGGAGGTGGCTCGTAATAACAGGGCTCGTAGTGCGAAATTGAGGATAGGAGAAAAACTATGAATCAATTTAGGGTAAAAGCGGAAGAACCGGAAGATGAACCTATTGAGCCGCAAGAGGAGCCGAGATTAAAGGGGCCGGTAAAAGAAGGAAGTGCTACGGCTTTTTTTAGGAAGCTGTTTGTTGAGGGGGCGGTTTCGAAAGAAACAGCAACGGATATGTTGCCTTATTTAACTTTTCTGTGTGTGTTGGGCATGATTTACATTGCCAATAGCCATATGGCAGTAAAGAACATAAGGAATATAGATGGTTTAAGTAAAGAGGTGAAGGAGTTGAGCTGGGAATATAAATCGCTAAAAGCTGATTTAATGTTTAAGAGTAAAATGACCGAGGTGGCTAAGAAGGTTGATACGCTTGGTTTAAAGGAATTGATAGAGCCACCAAAAAAAATAGTAGTAGAAGTTAAATAATGAATATCAGGGCAAACATATTAATGAGGGTATACTTAGCTTTCGGGCTAATTGTGCTTTTTGCGCTTGCCGTTTTCGTTAGGTTGATTGATGTGCAATTTAGACAGGGTCACAAGTGGGTGGCCATGGCTGATAGTTTGTCGACCAAGGAATTTGATATAGAAGCTACCCGTGGCAACATCTATTCTGTAGATGGTAGCTTATTGGCCACTTCTGTGCCTGAGTACGAATTGAGGATGGATATGTTTGCTGGTGGTATTCAGGATGATAAAGTTTTCAACTCAAAGGTCGATTCGTTGGCGATGAACCTGTCTGCCTTTTTTAAAGATAAAAGTGCAAAAGACTACTCTCGCTATTTGCGAAAAGCGAGGCAAGATAGCGCCCGTTATGTGCTCATCAAACGTAAAGTTTCTTATCAGGACTTAAAAATCGTTAGAGCTTTTCCTTTATATAATATAGGTAAGCATAGTGGTGGCTTAATGGCTATCCAAAAGAACAAACGCATTTTGCCATTTAAAGCTTTGGCGGCACGTACCATTGGTTACAAAAATGAAAATGTAAAAAATGGTGTGGGTTTAGAAGGTGCTTATGGTAATTATATCAATGGTGAAACAGGAAGAAGGCTGATGCAACGCATTAGTGGTGGTGTTTGGATTCCTGTGAATAGCGAAGCAGAGGTAGCGCCAAAAGATGGGGCCGACATTATCTCTACCATTGATATCAATATGCAGGATTTGGCACAAAGTGCGCTAGAAAAGCAATTGATTAAAAGTCAGGCGCACCATGGTTGTGTAATTGTAATGGAGGTAGAAACGGGTGAGATTAGGGCTGTAGCCAATTTTACAAAAGTAGAAGAGGGTGTTTATAAAGAGCAGTTTAACTATGCCATTGCAGGTAATCAAGATCCAGGTTCAACCTTTAAGCTAGCTTCTTATATGGCTTTGTTGGACGATAAAAAGGTGGATACTAATACTTTGATTGGTACCGAGAATTATAAGCTTCCCGGTGGGCACACCATTAAGGATTCCCATGGAAGTATAGGTGTAGTTACCGTAAAAAGAGCTTTTGAGCAATCTTCTAACTCTGCTATTGCGCAGTTGGTAAACAACAACTATCGTGATAATCCAAAACAGTTTACAGATCATCTTTATAACTGGCATTTGAATGAGCTAACTGGTTTGCAAATCCCTGGAGAGGCCAAGCCAGTCGTTAAAAATCCAAAAACTTTTAAAAGTTGGAACAAAAATATGACCCTGCCCCAAATGGCTTATGGTTATGAAATGCAGTTAACACCTTTAAAGATGTTAACGCTATACAATGCTATTGCCAATAACGGTAAAATGGTAGCACCAATTTTCGTAAGAGAAATTAGAAGATTGGGTAATCCTATTGAGCAGTTTAAGGCAAGAGTGATGAACGAAAAAGTTTGTTCTGATGAAACCCTTTCCAAACTGAAAGTGATGTTGGAAGCTGTGGTGACCAATGGTAGTGGTAAACAAATTGTATACAACCCATTGTATAAGATAGCAGGTAAAACGGGTACTGCTCAGGTGGCCGATGCTAATTTGGGTTATAAGGCAAAAAGACAATATCAAGCTTCTTTCGTAGGTTATTTTCCTGCTGAAAGACCTAAATATTCCATGATCGTGGTGATTAATGATCCTAAAGGCGCTTACTATGGTGCATTGGTTTCGGGACCAGTATTTAGAGAAGTGGCCGATCGTATTTATGCCAGCGATGTGAATATGTATAACAAGGTGGAAGAGCATTTTGCTGGAAACACAGTTGCTCCAGAAGCAAAAGCTGGACAAAGCCAGGCCACCAAAAAAGTGTACAATGCTTTTGGTGTAAAGGCACTTTATGCTGCTAAGTCAGAATATTTTAACTCGGTTGATACCAATAACGGCGTGGCTTACGAAGAGAACACGCCCGTAAAAGGAATAATGCCAAATGTAAATGGTATGGGATTAAAAGATGCCATGTTTTTACTAGGAAATGTGGGTTTAAAAGCCCGTGTAAAAGGAAGTGGTAAGGTGGTTAGCCAATCTATTCAAGCAGGAAGCAAGATAGGAAAAGGCTTAATGGTGGAGATATTGTTGCAGTAGTGAATTTGATAATGTGGTAATTAGCCAATTAGCTAATTGTCGCATCAGTTAATTAGAAAAAATGAATTTACAAGATTTACTTTACGGAGTTTCGATTAATAGCTTAAAAGGTTTGCCTCAGGTAGAGGTAGCGGCCTTGGCTTTTGATTCTCGTTTGGTGAATCCTGGAACCTTGTTCTTTGCCATTAGAGGTACAGCGGTGGATGGTCATCAATTTATTGAGCAAACCATTGCGGCGGGTGCAAGCGTGATTGTGTGTGAGGAGTTGCCTGTTCAATTGAACGAATCAGTAACCTATGTACAAGTTGCCGACTCTTCAGAAGCACTTGGAATTATTGCTTGTAATTTTTACGGCAATCCATCTGCTGAATTAAAATTGGTAGGTATTACGGGCACTAACGGAAAAACGACCATCGCTACGTTATTGTATCAATTATTTAGTGGTTTAAGCTACGATACAGGTTTAATTTCTACCGTTCAAAATCAGATTAAAGATAAAGTGGTGCCTGCCACGCACACCACCCCAAATCCAATTGCTTTAAATCAGTTGTTAAGGGACATGGTTGATGCAGGCTGTGAATATTGCTTTATGGAAGTAAGCTCCCATGCAGTAGCACAACACCGCATTTCGGGTTTGACTTTTGCAGGAGCGGTATTCTCAAATATCACTCACGATCATTTAGATTTTCATAAAACCTTCGATAATTATTTAAAAGCGAAGAAGCAGTTTTTTGACACCTTGCCAAAATCGGCTTTTGCCTTAACCAACACCGATGATAAAAACGGAATGGTGATGTTGCAAAATACCAAGGCATACAAAAAGACTTATGCTTTAAAACAGATGGCTGATTTTAAAGCAAAGGTGATTGAAAATAAATTTAGTGGCCTGCATTTAGAAATAGACCAAACCGATGTTTTTTTCAAAATGGTAGGTTCTTTTAATGCCTATAATTTGTTAGCTGCTTATGCTACAGCGGTATTGCTAGAGCAAGATAAGTTGAAAGTGTTGACTACTTTAAGTGCACTTTCAGGCGCCGAGGGTCGTTTCGATTACATCGTTTCTAAAACGGGCATTGTAGGAATTGTAGACTATGCGCACACACCAGATGCAGTACAAAATGTATTGAGCACCATTGCTAACATCAGGAAAGGAACGGAGCAAGTCATTACAGTAATTGGATGCGGTGGAGATAGAGATAAAACTAAACGCCCGGTGATGGCCCAAGTGGCTTGTGATTGGAGCGATAAAGTGATTTTAACTTCCGATAATCCGAGGACCGAAGATCCGCAAGCAATAATTAAAGATATGGAGGCTGGTGTTTCGCCAACTAACCAACGTAAGACCATCAGTATTTTAGATAGGAGAGAAGCAATTAAGACTGCTTGTCATTTGGCACAACCTGGAGATATTATCTTGATTGCAGGTAAAGGGCACGAGAAATACCAAGAAATCAATGGTGTAAGACATCATTTTGATGATAAGGAAATCATTAACGAACAATTAAATCAAATCAGCTAATGTTATATTTATTATTCGAATATCTACATAAACACTACGATTTCCCAGGGCTGAGGTTGTTCCAATATCTTACCTTCAGGTCATCGTTGTCTATTATTCTTTCGCTGATTATCACCACGGTATACGGACGAAGAATTATTGATTACCTACGTCTTAAACAGGTAGGTGAGACTGTTCGTAACCTAGGTTTAGAAGGACAGATGCAAAAACAAGGTACGCCTACCATGGGTGGTGTCATGATTTTGATGGGTATTTTAATTCCAACCATTTTGTTCGCCAACATTACCAATATCTACGTGATTTTGATGATCGTAACCACTTTGTGGATGGGGGCAATCGGTTTCTTGGATGACTATATCAAGGTTTTCAAAAAAAATAAAGAAGGTTTAGCGGGTCGTTTTAAGGTGGTTGGACAAGTAGGTTTGGCAATTATCGTTGGACTTACCATGTATTTCCATCCAAATATTGTAGTTCGCCAAACCGTTGATGAAACGACTAAGATAGACACAGCTAAGGTACAAAGTGCTGCACCAATGGTGTTGCGTAAAAAAGGCGAAGCCTACTACTATACACAAGATGTAAAATCGACGAAAACCAATATTCCTTTTTACAAAAACAACGAATTTGATTACGCAAAAGTGGTAAAATTCTTAGGTGAAGGGTATGAGAAATATGCATTCATTGTGTTTTTGGCGTTCGTAATCATCATTGTAACGGCAGTTTCCAATGGAGCCAATTTAACCGACGGTATTGACGGCTTGGCCACTGGTACCTCCGCTATTATTGGTATTAGCTTAGGGATATTTGCCTACGTTTCTGGTAATACGGTCATTGCCGACTACCTGAACATCATGTACATTCCCAACAGTGGCGAGCTCATCATTTTTGCCAGTGCATTTGTTGGGGCTTGTATTGGTTTTCTGTGGTACAATTCCTACCCTGCGCAAATTTTCATGGGTGATACGGGTAGTTTAACCATTGGTGGTATCATTGCCGTTTTCGCCATCATGATTAGAAAAGAATTATTGATTCCAATTATATGTGGAGTGTTCTTGGTAGAAGTCTTGTCGGTAAGCTTGCAGGTAACCTATTTCAAGTATACAAAGAAACGTTTTGGCGAAGGGAAAAGGATTTTCCTTATGTCGCCATTGCACCACCATTATCAAAAGAAAGGTTATCACGAAGCTAAAATTGTAACCCGCTTTTGGATCATTGGAATTTTATTGGCGGTTATCGCCTTTGTAACACTGAAGTTGAGATAGAAAGTTTAGGGTAAAAAGTTTAAAGTAAGAAGTAAAAAGCATAGTTGTCAGTCTGAGCTTGTCGAAGACTAAAAAGTACTAAGGTGTTCTAAAATGTCTTAGGTGTTTAAAAAAGCTAAATCCGTGAAATCACTAAAAAAAAATAAAATTTGGGATAAGGTCTAAACAACTAAAAAACCAACCAGCCAATAAACTAAAAAAATAAAGATGGACTCAAATAATAACATATCACCAAGTAGCACCAAGTCAGCAATGGCGGCAGGTTCGCGTGTAGTTATTTTGGGTGCAGGCGAAAGTGGAGTAGGAGCTGCTAAACTAGCGCAAAAGCAAGGTTTTGATGTTTTTGTGTCTGATTTTGGAAGTATTGCAGATGCTTATAAATCCGATTTGCAGGGAATGAACATTCCTTTTGAGGAAAATCAACATACCGAAGCATTGATTTTAAACGCTGTGGAAGTAGTGAAAAGTCCAGGTATTCCTCCAAAGGCGCCTATCGTGAAAGCATTGGTGGAGAAAGGAATTTCTGTGATTTCGGAAATTGAATTTGCAAAGCGATATACTTCAGCAAAAACCATTTGCATTACAGGTTCAAATGGCAAGTCGACCACCAGTATGTTGACCTATCATATCCTTAAAAAAGCAGGATTGAACGTAGGCTTGGCGGGAAATATTGGCCATAGTTTCGCAGCACAGGTGGCTGATCAGAATTACGATTGGTATGTGCTCGAGATATCCAGCTTTATGTTGGATGATATGTACGAGTTTAAAGCTGATATCGCTGTTTTATTAAATATCACACCTGATCATTTAGATAGGTACGATTACAAAATTGAGAATTACGCCGCCTCAAAGATGCGGATTGTGCAAAACCAGACGGCCGCAGATGTTTTTGTGTACTGTGCCGATGACGAAGAAACAAAGAAGGCCTTACAGGCTGTAAACATACAAGCCAAGCAGTATCCTTTTTCCATTATTGAAAGAGTGGAACCTGGAGCCTATTTAGAAGAGAATACAATTTATATCAACACACAATTAAACAACAAACTAACCATGTCAATTTCGGATCTAGCCTTACAAGGTAAGCACAACATTTACAACTCAATGGCTTCAGGTATCGTTGCAAAAGTATTGGAGTTACGTAACGAAACTATCCGCGAAAGCATGGGTGATTTCAAGAATATTGATCACAGGTTAGAGTTTGTGGCCAAAATATCGGATGTGACTTATATCAACGATTCAAAAGCAACAAACGTAAACTCAACATGGTATGCATTGGAAAGTGTAAATACCGATGTAGTGTTGATTATGGGCGGTGTAGATAAAGGCAACGATTATACCATGCTAAAGGACTTGGTGAAAAGCAAAGTAAAAGCTATCATCTGTTTGGGTAAAGACAACAAACGTATCCACGAAGCTTTTGAAGATGATGTAGAAGTAATTGTGAACACTTTCTCAGCAGAAGAGGCGGTACAGGTGGCTTATCATTTGGCTAAAAAGGGCAGTACGGTGTTGTTGTCGCCAGCTTGTGCAAGCTTTGATTTATTTAAAAATTACGAAGACCGCGGTAACCAGTTTAAAGCTGCCGTAAAAGAACTATAAGGAAGTTAAGAGCTAAAATGACCTAAGGTGTCTTAGGCGGTGAAAAACAAGAGAAACAATCGGTGAAATCGCAAAATCTGTGTAATCAACCGAAGAAAAAAATAAAGTAAAAGTTGAGTATAGTGAAACCCAGATTAGTTGGGATGGAAAGACCAAAGCTGAAAGACTAAAATAGAAGAAATAAAACTTAAATGACCTAAGGTGTCTTAGGTGGTAAAAAATAAGAGTAACAATAGGTGAAATCGCAAAATCTGTGTAATCAACTAAATAAGGAATAAAAATGTTTAACATCAACGCACTTTTAGAACGTACCAAAGGCGACCGTTGGATCTGGATCATCATCATCCTGTTGTCCATGGTTTCCATTATGGCGGTGTATAGTGCTACTGGAGCTATTGCCTATAAAAAAGGCGTTACGGTAGAAAAATACCTGTTGTACAAGCACGTAATTTTCGTGTTGCTGGGCATTGCCATGATTTACATTGCCCATTTGCTTGACTATAAGTACTACGCAGGTATTTCCAAAATTTTGATGATTGTTACCTTGCCGCTATTGCTATATACGTTGGTTTTCGGACAATCGTTAAATGAGGCTTCACGTTGGGTGAAAATCCCTGTGATTAACCTTACGTTTCAAACTTCCGATTTGGCTAAATTGGCTTTAATTACGTTTTTAGCTAGGATGTTGACCCGTAAGCAGGAGAATATCAAAGATGTAAGACAAGCGTTCTTGCCTATCATGGGGTCCGTTTGCGTGGTGTTTATCCTCATTGCGTTAGCCAACTTGTCCACAGCGCTGATGCTATTTGGCGTAAGTATTTTGCTGTTGATTATTGGCCGTATTAGTATTAAACAAATATTGACAGTTTGTGCTGGTGGTTTGGTATTATTGCTTTTTGTGGTGTTTTTAGGCCCACGTAGAGAAACGTACAAATCACGTATCAGCTCATTTTTACATCCAGAGTTACAGCACTCAGATAAGACATACCAGTCTGACCATGCTAAAATTGCATTGGCTACTGGCGGCGTGCTAGGAAAAGGACCTGGCAACAGTACTGAACGAAACTTCTTACCGCATCCATATTCCGATTTCATTTTTGCCATTATTATTGAGGAATATGGAACGGTAGGCGGTTTAGCCATTATCGTGCTTTACTTGGTGCTGTTGTACCGGTGTGTGCGTATTGTCACCCGAAGTCCCAAGGCATTTGGGGCGCTGTTGGCTGCAGGCCTGAGCTTTAGTTTAACCATTCAAGCTTTTGCAAATATGGCGGTAGCAGTAGGACTGGGGCCTGTAACAGGGGTGCCTTTGCCTTTGGTAAGTATGGGAGGAACTTCCATGATATTTACCAGTATTGCGTTTGGCATTATCCTGAGTGTGAGTAGAGATGTAGAAGAAAATGGTAGTAGCGTTAAAAAAGAAGATAAGGTGATTGTAGGTGAGATTCCTGCGATGGCTTAAATGAATAGCTGATGTAACAATTAGCTGATTTGATAATAATAGAAGAGAACAAAATTAGAGACAATGAGAGGAATTGGCTAATTAGCTAATCAACCAATCATCAAATTAACAACATGAATAATTTCCCAAAAATTATCATATCTGGTGGTGGCACAGGCGGGCACATTTTTCCCGCCGTTGCCATTGCTAATGCGCTAAAAGCAATTTCGCCGCAATGCGAAATCCTGTTTGTTGGTGCAGAAGGGCGCATGGAAATGGAGAAGGTTCCAGCGGCTGGATATAAAATTGTGGGACTAAATATTAGTGGTATTCAACGAGGTTCAATTTTAAAAAACCTTGGGCTGCCATTTAAGGTTATAGGTAGTGTGCGCAAAGCGATGAAACTAATTGCCGATTTCAAACCCAACGCTGTAGTAGGTGTGGGTGGTTATGCATCTGGGCCTTTGCTTTACGCCGCATCTCTAAAGAAAATACCTTATTTGATACAGGAACAGAATTCTTACGCGGGTGTCACCAACAAGTTGCTAGGGAAAAAAGCATCGAAAATTTGCGTGGCTTTTGATGGGATGGAAGCATTCTTTCCACCAGATAGGATTTTGAAGACTGGAAATCCCGTGAGAAAAAACATTGTGGATATTGAAGGTCGCCGATATGCTGGAGCTGAGTTGTTGAAACTAGATCCACTAAAGAAAACCATTTTGGTAACGGGTGGTAGCTTGGGAGCTGGAACTTTAAATAAAAGTATTGAAAAGCATTTGGCCGAAATTATTGCGCAAGATGTGCAGGTGATTTGGCAAACGGGCAAGTTTTATTACAAAGGAATTGTAGAGCGATTGGGATTGGACTACCATCCCAATGTTCGCATTTTGGAATTTTTAAATCAGATGGATTTAGCTTATGCAGCGTCGGATGTGATTGTTTCCAGAGCAGGTGCAGGAACCATTGCAGAACTATGCCTAATTAAAAAACCTGTGATTTTGGTGCCTTCGCCAAACGTAGCAGAAGACCACCAAACAAAAAATGCTTTGGCTTTGGTAAAGGAAAATGCAGCCATCTTAATTAAGGATGCTTCGGCAGAAGATACACTGGTGGCTCAAGCATTAAGCTTGTTAAATGATAAAGATAAATCAGCGCAGCTGAGTGAAAATATAGGGAAAATGGCTTTTGCTAATGCCGATGAAGTGATAGCGAAAGAAGTGTTGAAGCTAATTAAGTAAAAAGTAGAAAGTTTTGGTAGCAGTCTAAAAAACTAAATAACCATAAACAAACCAACCAAGGGAATGGAATTGTCAAATATCAATAGGGTTTATTTTGTAGGCATAGGGGGGATAGGCATGAGTGCGCTTGCCCGCTATTTTGCAAAACGTGGCTGCGTAGTTTGCGGCTATGATAAAACTCGTACGGTTTTGACAGCCCAATTGGAGCAAGAAGGAATCTTGATTTCTTTTGTGGATGAAGAAGAGATGATCCCAGTTGCTTTTAGAGAGAAATATGACGATACCTTAATTGTGTATACGCCGGCTATCCCTAAAGATTCGCATATCCTTAACTTCTTTCAGCATAAAGGTTTCGATTTGAAAAAACGTTCCCAAGTATTGGGAATCATTAGCGAGGGCATGTACTGCATCGGTGTGGCGGGTACTCACGGCAAAACAACCACTTCATCTATGGTGGCGCACCTGTTAACTGATACAGGTTTTGGTTGTACGGCATTTTTGGGTGGCATTACCACTAACTATAACAGCAATGTGCTTTATGGTAAAAACAATGTAGTGGTGGTAGAGGCTGATGAATACGACAGATCGTTCTTGACTTTGCATCCAGATGTAGCGGTAATCACCTCAATGGATGCCGACCATTTAGATATCTACGGAGATGAAAGTCATTTGCATGAGTCGTTTAACCTGTTTGCTTCGCAACTGAAACCAGAAGGCCGTTTGTTCATTAAGGATGGTTTGCCTATTGCTGGAATTACCTACAGTGCCACAGGAAATTCGGCAATTAATGCTAAAAATATCAGGGTAGAAGACGGCTGTTTCGTATTCGATTTTGAAGATGGTTACACCACCATTAAAGATTTGAAGTTGGCTATGCCCGGCAAGCACAATGTAGAGAATGCTACAGCTGCCATTGGAGTGGCTTTGAGTTTGGGCGTCCATCCAAAGAGCGTTAAAAAAGCAATTGCGAGCTTCAAAGGAGTGAAACGTAGGTTCGAAACGATTGTAAAAACCAACGAGCATATTTATATAGATGATTATGCGCACCACCCAGAAGAGCTTAGAGCTTGTTTTGATGCCGTGCGACAATTGCATCCTGATAAAAAGCTGACGGTAATTTTTCAGCCGCATTTGTTTACCCGTACACGTGATTTTGCAGACGAGTTTGCAAAAGTATTGTCTACCGCTGATGATATCGTTCTATTGGAGATTTATCCAGCTAGAGAATTGCCAATTGAAGGTGTGACTTCGCAAATGCTATTGGATAAAATTACCAATGAACATAAGCAAGTTTGTGCCAAAGAAAATGTAGTAGCACTCATTAAAGATAAAAATCCAGAGCTGGTGTTAACCGTTGGTGCTGGAGATATAGATACCATTATTGAACCGTTAAAAAACACTTTAACCCATGCTTAAAAGGATAAACTGGAAAGCGATATTTAAAGGGTTTGCCTGGCTGATTTGCTTGGCGGGAATGGTGGTATTGATGAGTTTTATCGAAGTGAAAAAGCAATCGGTAAAGTGTGCCAAAATTGAAATATTGATTCCAGGGGCGGATAACTTTATTGAAATAGAAGAAATTGATGCCATTTTAAAACAAAACCAAGGTGATTTGATTGGTCGCAAATTAGAAGGGATCAATCTTCATGAGATAGAAAAAAGTATTGCTGCAAACCCTTACATTGGTTTTGTAAAGGTGTATGCCGATATGAACGGAACGGTTTACGTAGAGGTAAAACAACGTCAACCCGTGCTAAGGATTTTAAATGCAGGCGGGCAAGATTATTACGTAGACAGTGATGGATTGAAAATGCCAGTGTCGCCAAACTTCACGGCAGATGTATTGGTGGCTACAGGCAATATTTTGGAAGGATTTAATGGAAGGGTAGATACTTTGATGACCGCCAATGCAAAGGATTTATATAAAGCGGCATTGTTCATCAAACAAGATACCCTTTGGGATGCGCAGGTGGAGCAGCTTTATATCAACGATAAAAACGATATAGAAATGGTGCCTAGAGTGGGTAACCAGCGGATTATACTGGGCAACGCGAAAAATATAGAAGTGAAGATGGCCAATTTGCTGGCCTTTTATAAACAAGCCATGCCAAAAGTAGGTTGGAATGCTTATCGCACCATTAACCTAAAATACGTTAACCAAATTGTTTGTGAGAAGAGAGATTCAACAAGCATTAAAAAGTTAGAGAAACCATTAATTCCTGACTCGGTTAAGCAACAACGGCAAGTGATTGATAACGTAGTGAAGGCAACCATACAAGACGAGATTAATAAAGCAAAACAGATAAGTACGGAGGAAAAGAAGAAAGAAGAGAAAAAGGAGAAAGTCGCACCAGTCCCAGCGAAAACAGATGCTAAGAAGGCAGAGAGTACTACAGACAAAAATAAAGCTTCGAAAAGTGTAGAGAAGGACAGCGAGAAAAAGGCTACAGCAGCAAAAACAGAGCAGAAGCAAACAACAAATAAAGAAAAACCAGCTACCAAAGAAAAGCAGGTGACAAAAACAAACAGATAATATCAAACTCAACAAATAAATATAATGGTTATGGGCAAAGAGAAAACTACCATTCAATCTCCAATCGTAGTAGGATTAGACATTGGCACTACCAAGATCTGCGTAATTGTGGGCCGCAGAACTAATCATGGTAAAATAGAAGTTTTGGGCATTGGCAAAGCCGAATCAGCGGGCGTCACCCGTGGAGTGGTATCCAACATCCAAAAAACCGTACAAGGCATTAACGCAGCTGTTGAATTGTCCAGTGCGCAATCAAACGTCGAAATTAGAGTAGTAAACGTGGGTATTGCTGGGCAGCACATCAAGAGTTTGCAACACCGAGGTATTTTAACCCGTAGAGAGCTGAACAACGAAATCAGCAAGAAAGATATCGAAAAGCTAATTGACGATATGTTCAAGTTGGTGATGCCTCCAGGGGAAGAAATTATTCATGTATTGCCGCAGGAATTTACGATCGACAATGAACCTGGGATCAAAGATCCAGTAGGAATGGCAGGAGTTCGTTTAGAAGCGAATTTCCATATCATTTCTGGACAGGTTACTGCCGTTAAAAATATCATGCGTTGTGTAACCAATGCAGGACTACAAACCCAAGAGCTCATTTTAGAGCCATTGGCTTCATCTGAATCGGTGTTGAGCGAAGAGGAAAAAGAAGCAGGTGTTTGTTTAGTTGATATTGGTGGTGGTACTACCGACGTGGCCATTTTCCACGAAGGCATCATCCGTCACACCGCGGTAATTCCTTTTGGTGGTAACAGCGTAACCGAAGACATCAGAGAAGGGTGTTCCGTAATGCGTAACCAAGCTGAATTATTGAAAACTCGTTTCGGTTCAGCCCTGGCCGAAGAGAACAAGGAGAATGAAATTATCTGTGTTCCTGGATTGCGTGGTCGTGAGCCAAAAGAAATCTCTGTTAAAAACCTTGCCTACATCATCCAGGCCCGTATGGAAGAAATTGTAGAGCACGTTTATTACGAGATCAAGTCATCTGGTTACGAAAAACGTCTGATTGGCGGTGTAGTGATTACAGGTGGTGGTGCTCTATTGAAACATCTTAACCAAATGGTAGAGTATGTGACAGGTTTAGATTGCCGTGTGGGTTATCCAAACGAGCACTTGTCTAAATATGAGGAAATGCCTAAAAATATCTACGACGATTTGAAGAGCCCAATGTATGCAACCTCTGTAGGTTTGTTGATCAAAGGAATTCAAAAAGCCGAAGAATTGCTAGAAGAAATGAAGCAACCAGGCGTTTTTGTAGAGAAACCACGTGAAGTAAAAGAGAAGCCAAAAAGAAGTGGATTATTTGATAAATTACTAGGTAAAGCATCAGAATTTATCAGAGATGATATGAATGTTAGCGACGAAGATTATATCAAGCCGTAATATTTTTCCACAATTCGGGAATTTTCCACATTCTTAACAGTTGTGGAAAACGACTGTTAAAAAAGTGTTAATATTACAAGAGGAATGAACAGCAAAAATTAGATTTTTAAACTACTGATTCATAACAATATGAAGTTCGAAATGTTAAAAGATAAATCTTCAATCATCAAAGTTATTGGTGTTGGAGGTGGTGGAGGTAACGCGGTAAACCACATGTACCGTCAAGGAATTACTGGTGTAGACTTTATTATTTGTAATACTGATGCGCAAGCATTGGAGTTTAGCCCTATTCCTAACAAAGTACAATTGGGTGCTAGCTTAACCGAAGGAATGGGAGCTGGTTCAATTCCAGAAGTAGGAAAAAACTCCGCTATTGAAAATATAGAGGATATCAAAAATATGTTGGGCCCAACTACCAAAATGCTTTTCATTACGGCAGGTATGGGTGGTGGTACCGGTACAGGTGCTAGTCCAATTATCGCTAAAGCAGCAAAAGAACTCGATATATTAACCGTAGCGATCATCACTACGCCTTTTTCTTTCGAAGGAAAAAGACGTAAGATGCAAGCTGATGACGGTTTGGAAGAATTGAAGAAGTACGTTGATTCTTACTTGGTAATCTCTAACGATAGACTACGTGAGATTTTCGGAAACTTAACCTTAGGTTCTGCATTTGCACAAGCGGATGATATCTTAACCACAGCCGCTAAGGGTATTGCAGAAATCATTACGGTACCAGGCTATATCAACGTCGATTTTAAAGATGTGCGTACGGTGATGAAAGAAAGTGGTGTATGTATCATGGGTAGTTACGCTGCCGATGGTGACAACCGTGCTTTAGCAGCCGTTGAAGGCGCTTTGGCTTCGCCATTATTAAAAGACAACGAAATTGAAGGTGCTAGGTATATCCTTTTAAACATCAGTTCTGGTGTAAAAGAGGTAACCATGGATGAGGTTTCGGTGATTACAGATTATATCCAAGATAAAGCAGGTTTAAGTGCCGACTTGATTTGGGGTAACTGTATCGATGAGAACTTGGGAGACAAGATTTCGGTAACGATTATCGCTACTGGTTTCCAAACTACCGAGCAAAGAGAAAAAGACAAACAAAACGTTAAGAAAATCTCTTTGTTAACACCAGAAGAAGCACCATTGGTAAGACCAGTAGAGCCAGTAAACTCTTTCATCACGCCTAAAGAGGCACCAGTGAGCAATGAGCCTGTATTGAAAGTTCAACCAGAGGAAACTAAACAGCCAGACTTATTTGGCGATTTATTCAACATCGCTAAGCCAGCTCCAGTAGCAGCAGCACCAAGCCCTGCGCCAGTAACAGAAGAGCCAGGTTTTGTTTTCCATCAATTGGTGGAAGAGCAAATTAGTGCGGAAGAACCTACCAATATAGAAGAGCCAGGTTTTGAGTTCGAAGTAAAGGTAGCTGAAACGGAGTTTGTTTTCGAAACACCTATTGCTTCTATTCCGGAAGAGATAACAGAAGAATTGCCAGTAGCAGCAGCGCCAGTAGAATCATACAACGCTGACCAAGATAAGACTGATGAATCAATTGAAGAACAATTGAGGAAATCAAAAGAAAGAATTTTGAGGTTGAAAGATCTTAGCATGAAGTTAAGAACAACTAACGGCCTACAAGAGTTGGAAAATGTACCTGCTTATCAACGTAAGCAAATGCAATTACAGCAAATCCAACACTCATCTGAATCACAAGTATCTAGATTTACTTTGACCAACGATGAAGATGGTGAAACAGGAATTAGACCTAATAACTCATTTTTGCACGATAATGTGGACTAATGACAACAGTTAAATAATGTTAAAGCCTTAGTAATTTATATTGCTAAGGCTTTTTTTATATTTAATTTGGCACATTGGCTTGTCATTTCGAACCGAGAGTGGTAAAATCGAGATTAAATCCAGAATATAAAAGGAAAAGCCAAATGATCTCTTCACTACCGAAGATTCGGTGTAAGTGATGGTTTAGATGACGAATAGCATTTAAACGATTGATTAAAAGGGTTGTCAAATCGTGATTTAAAACTTAAATTTGCGGCACTATTAACACAGTATAATAACATCTTACATAAACATTTAACATTGGATATTTTTGATAAAGTAGCGAAACGCATGGGCCCCCTCGGCCAACACCAAAGCTGGTCACATGGGTATTTTTCTTTTCCAAAACTAGAGGGAGAGATTGCGCCTCATATGCAATTTAGAGGCAAGGAGCATTTGGTTTGGAGCTTAAACAACTATTTAGGTTTGGCCAACCATCCAGAAGTAAGGAAAGCTGATGAGCAGGGTGCTGCCGAATTTGGTATGGCTTATCCTATGGGTGCACGTATGATGTCGGGTAACTCAAAATACCATGAGCAATTAGAACAAGATCTTGCCGCATTTGTAGGTAAAGAAGATTCATTTTTATTGAACTTCGGTTACCAAGGGATGGTGTCAATTATTGATGCTTTGCTTGATCGTAATGATGTGGTTGTTTATGATGGAGAGTCACATGCCTGTATTTTAGACGGACTTCGTTTACACATGGGCAAGCGTTTTGTTTATAAACACAATAACGTAGAAGACGCACGCAAACAATTACAAAGAGCTACTAAATTGGTTGAACAAACTGGTGGCGGTATCTTGTTAATTACTGAAGGCGTTTTCGGTATGTCTGGAGCTCAAGGAAAATTGAAAGAGCTGATCGAATTAAAAAAGGAATTCAATTTCCGTTTGTTAATTGATGATGCACACGGTTTTGGTACCATGGGTGCAACTGGAGCAGGAACTCACGAAGCACAAGATAGCATTGAAGGAGTTGATGTTTACTTTGCCACTTTCGCAAAATCAATGGCGGGTATTGGGGCATTCGTTGCCTCAACCAAACAATTAACGGATTATTTTAGGTATAACATGCGTTCTCAGACCTTTGCAAAGGCGTTGCCTATGCCAATGGTAATTGGTTTGATGAAGCGCTTAGAGCTGCTTAAAAACAACCCAGAGTTAAGAGAAAGATTATGGACTATTGCCACTGCCTTGCAAAATGGTTTACGTGAGCGTGGTTTTGATATTGGTGTAACCAATACGGTAGTAACACCAGTTTTCTTAAAAGGAGAATTGTTGGAAGCTACCTCCCTTACGCATGATTTGCGTGAAAACTATGGCATTTTCTGCTCTATTGTAGTATATCCAGTTATTCCAAAAGGAATGATCGAGTTAAGACTTATTCCAACTGCGGTACATACCCTGGAAGATGTGCAACGTACTTTGAATGCTTTTAGTGAAGTGTCCGAAAAACTGAAACGTGGTTATTATCAGCAGAATAAGTTTTCTTCTGCAGAATAAAAATAGCATTTCAAAAAGCCCCGTACGTACGGGGCTTTTTTGTTGAAGCTTTGATTTACAGTGGATTGCTGTTTATAAGTGTAGGTTTTGTGGAAAAAAAACGCACAAACCCTCATTTTTTCTTTTGACAAAAGTTTTTTTATTAAAATAAACCTCTTACATTAGTAATAGAGTATTAATCAAAACCTTAAAAACTAATAGGAGTATTTTAAAAATGAAAAAATTTGCTGAAGTAAAGGCACTAGTAGCAGCTTTAGAAGCTGATGTGGACAAATTTTACAACAAGTCAAACAGTGCAGCTGGAACACGTGTACGTAAAGGTATGCAAGATTTGAAAAACTTAGCTCAAAGCATTCGCTTAGAAGTGCAAGACACTAAAAACAAAGCTTAATTTTTAAACGCATTGTTAAAACAAAAAAAGCGCCCCTGACCAAGGCGCTTTTTTGATTCTATTGGTTTTAGCACCAGCCCTTGCCGTCATTTCGAACGCTTGATCTTAGACACAAACCTCGTAGGTTTTCAAAACCTACGAGGTTTAACTAAGCACAACTGTCTGTCATTACGAGGTACAGCCTGTGCCGCACTTTTTTCGGGAAAGAAATCTTAAAGCGATAGTTATTCTAATGTTGTAGGATTGCTTCGTGCCTCGCAATGACGAAAAGAATAACGGCTTTTGCCAATCTTTGCCGTCATTTCTAAGACTTGCATAACCTCGTAGGTTTTTAAAACCTACGAGGTTTAATAGGCACAACTGTCCGTTATTGCGAGGTACAGTCTGTCCCGCACTTTTTTCGGGAAAGCAATCTTAAAGCGATAGTTATTCTAATGTAGTAGGATTACGTCGTACCTCGCAATGACGAAAAGAATAACGGCTTTTGCCAACCTTTGCCGTCATTTCTAAGACTTGTATAACCTCGTAGGTTTTGAAAACCTACGAGGTTTAACTAGGCGTAATTAATCGTCATTTCGATCCCGAAAGCTCGGGATCGAAACGACGGGAAATAAAAAAGTCCCGTACGTACGGGACTCCTCTATCTTTTAACGACGATGATTATGCCAATTGTTTCAATTGTTCAGCAATAGCTGCGTTCAAGCCATCAGTAGCTTTTACCAATGGTAAACGAACATCGTCACCACAAATGCCAAGTTGTTTCAAAGCAGATTTTACACCTACTGGATTACCTTCGGCAAAGCATAATCTTGTAAATTCTAATAAACTTAAATGCGCAGGGGTTGCTTTTGCAAATTCACCATTTAAACATAACCTGATCATATCGGAGAATTGCTTAGGCAAGGCATTTCCAATGACTGAAATAACACCTACTGCACCAATAGACATCATTGGTAATGCTACAGGATCATCTCCAGAAATCAACATGAAATCAGCAGGTTTATCCCTCATGATTTGGTTAAACTGGTCAAACGATCCAGCTGCATCTTTAATTCCAATAAGGTTTTTAAAGTCGTTTGCTAGTCTGCAAGTGGTTTCTGGCAACATGTTCGAGCCAGTTCTGCCCGGTACATTATAAAGCAAGATAGGCAAAGCACTCGTTTCGCTTAGGTATTTGTAATGTTGGTAAATACCTTCTTGGTTAGGTTTATTGTAGTAAGGGCTTACAGACAAGATTGCACCGTAGCCATTGCTTTCAAAAGTTCTGATTTCTTCGGCAACACCTAAAGTATCATTGCCACCAATGCCAGCCACTAAAGGCAAACGACCATTGTTAATTTCAGCGGTAAACTCCCACACCTTCTTCTTCTCGTCCTTGCTTAATGTGGCAGTTTCGCCAGTGGTACCTAAAGACACGAGGTAATCTATACCTCCATTAACCAAGTGATTGATCAGGCGCTCTAAGCCCTGATAATCTACCGAGCCATCGGTGTTGAACGGTGTGATCATTGCTACACCTGTTCCGTGAAATTTGTTCATTATATATTATTAATTATTGAATTATTGAATGGTAGAATTTTGAATAGGTTATGCTCATTGCTGATTATTTACTCATTCAAAACTCATTCATTCAAAATTAAGTTTCTCATTCAATCATTTCCTCCAGCTCACCTTCACTAATCATGGTAATGTTCAGTTTGGTGGCTTTCTCCAGTTTAGACGGCCCCATGTTATCACCAGCTACTAAAAAGTCGAGTTTTGCGGAGATACTGCTTAAAATTTTACCTCCATTTTCTTCGATTAAATTCTTCAGTTCGTCCCTGCTGTATTTTTCGAAAACGCCCGAAATTACAAATGTTTTTCCATTTAATTTATCGCTTTGGGGCTTATTTGAACTTTCTTTGACTTCAAAGCACAAACCTGCATCTTTCAATTCGTTTATCTGCGCAACGTTGCTGCTTTTTGCGAAATATTCATTGATGCTGTCTGCAATACGAACGCCAATTTCATCAATAGCAGTAAGTTCTTCTAAAGATGCCGCTGCTAAATTGTCAATGTTTTTAACACCTTTGGCTAATTTTTTGGCAACGGTTTCGCCTACATATCTGATCCCCAAACCAAATAACACTTTCTCAAAAGGCATTTGCTTTGACTGTTCAATGCCTTTCAGCATGTTCTCTATGGATTTCTCTCCAAAACGCTCAATAGCTTTCAGTTCATCTGCCTTATCGTGTAGCTTGTATAAATCGCTAATGTGCCTAACCAATCCACGTTTGTAAAAAGTTTCAATGGTTTCATCGCCTAAGCCATCAATATTCATCGCTTTGCGACCAATAAAATGCTGTATTTTCCCAACAATCTGTGGGCCACAGCCATCTTCATTGGTACAATAGTAAGCGGCTTCACCTTCTTTTCTGATTAATGGCGTACCGCATTCAGGGCAATTTTCAATAAAATGAATTGCTTTTGTTCCTGGCTTGCGTAAATCTAAATTGACCTTAATGATTTTCGGAATAATCTCGCCACCTTTCTCCACCAGAACAGTATCACCCTCATGTAAATCTAAACGGGTAATCTCATCAGCATTATGCAAGGTTGCCCTTTTCACGGTAGTACCTGCCAACACCACTGGTTTTAGATTGGCTACAGGCGTAACCGCACCTGTACGGCCTACCTGATACGTCACCTTCTCCAATACGGTTTGTACTTCGGCCGCTTTATATTTATAAGAAATGGCCCAACGTGGCGATTTGGCCGTAAAGCCTAATTCCTGTTGTTGACCATAGCTGTTCACTTTAATCACAATCCCGTCAATATCGTAGCTGAGTTTAAAACGTGCCTCGTCCCAATAGTGAATGAAATCCAAAACCTCGTCAATACTTCCTGCTAATTTGGTGTGCTCACAAACATGAAAGCCCCATTGTTTCACCGCTTCTAAACTTTCCCAGTGAGTTTTAAAAACTTGTTTATCGGTATAAAGCCCATACAGAAAACAATCTAAAGGACGTTTTTTTACTTCTTTGGAATCCTGCATTTTCACCGTTCCAGCCGCAAAGTTGCGTGGATTGGCATAGGTCATTTCACCTAGTTCTTCACGTTCCCTGTTTAAGCGGTCAAAAGCTGCTCGGTGCATAAACACTTCGCCCCTAATTTCGAAAGTTTCAGGAATGTTCTCGCCCTTAACTTTGTGGGGGATAGAATGGATGGTTTTGATGTTGGCGGTTACTTCATCACCCTGTGTGCCATCTCCTCTGGTTACGGCACGTACCAATACACCATTTTCATAAGTAAGACTCATCGAAAGACCATCAAACTTCAGCTCGCAAACGTATTCAAAATCATCGCCAATGGCCTTGCGTACACGCTCGTCAAAATCTCTAAGATCTTGTTCGTTATAAGTGTTTCCCAAGGAAAGCATAGGCCATTTATGCCTTACCGTATTGAAAGTTTTGGTGATATCGCCGCCAACTTTTTGAGTGGGAGAGTTGGGATCCGCATACTCGGGATGCTCTTTTTCCAGCTTAGCCAGTTCTTCCAATTTCTTGTCAAACTCGTAATCGGCTATGGTTGGCATGGCCAAAACATAATAGTTGTAGGTATGTTGGTTGAGCTCGGTAACCAGCGCATCCATTTTATCTTTTATCTCAAACATTGACATAGCTACGAAGATAAGAAAAGCGGTTTAGGGTTGAAAGAAGATTTATTTCTGTAAGGCAGTTTTGTAGAAATGAATTGTACAGATTTTGGGATAAAATGTACAACATACTTCGGTTAGCTTAAGCTAATTTTGTATTCAAAATAGGTAAACGATGGACGGTATATCACGTAAAAATTTTATCAAGAATGCTTCTTTTGCAGTTGCTGGTTTAGTATTGGCTCCTGAAATTGCTGGAGCCCAGGGTGAAAATCAAGAAGTAGCCACGTCAACAAATGGTAAGTTGACACTTAAAAATGTTCGTTTGGAAACGGGTTTTACTTATGATGAACAGGGAGAAGTAGCGGCTACCAAAACGGATTTGTTTTGTGTAGAGATTGATAAAGGTAGCATTGTAAAGATTGGCCCTAACCAACCTAGCCTAAAAAATGCGGTGGATGCGAAGGGTTATTTGATGTTGCCTTCTTTTAAGGATATGCACATCCATTTGGATAAAACTTTTTACGGCGATCATTGGCAAGCGATAAAAAGAAGAACAGGCGGCGTAAAAGGTATGATTGCCTTGGAGCAGCAAATGTTGCCCGAAATGTTAAAGAATTCTACCCATAAAGCCGAGAAGTTGATTGAACTGCTACAATCTAAAGGAACTTCGTTTGCTCGCAGCCACGTGAATATTGAGCCAACCTCCAAGTTGGATTCTTTGAAAAACCTCCAGATTGCTTTGGAGCGTAAAAAGAAGGTGTTTGGTGCCGAGTTGGTCGCTTTCCCTCAGCATGGTGTTTTCTATACTGAATCTGTCCCTTACTTGAAAGAAGCGGCTCAAACAGACATAGATTTTATTGGTGGACTTGATCCGTTTAACGTAGATGGAGCCATTGAAAAAACCATGGATTTTACAGTGCAATTGGCTTTGGATTATCAAAAGGGTATTGATATTCATTTGCATGAAACGGGTGATTCGGGCGTACAAACCATCGAGTATTTGATTAAAAAAGTGAACGAAAATCCAGTCCTAAAAGGAAAGACTTATTTAAGCCACTGTTTTGCGTTGGCTAGAGTAAGTAAAACCAAACAAGAGGAACTTGCCGAGAAGCTTGCTGAAGCCAAGGTGGGTATTGTTTCAACCATTCCTTTTGGAAGTTTGGTGATGCCTATTCCAGCTTTAATGAAATATAAGGTGGAGGTTTTAACAGGTAACGACAGCATTGTAGACCACTGGAATACCTTTGGAACAGGTAGCGTACTGCAAAAAGCAAATTTGGCCGCTCAACTATATGGTTATTCTACCGAATTTCAGTTATCGAGGATGTTAGGTTTGGCTACTGCGAACGTGTTGCCATTAACGGATAAAGGTGAGCAACAATGGCCAAAAGTAGGAGATAAAGCAAATTTGGTCTTTCTTGAGGCAAGTTGTTCGGCAGAAGCAGTTTCGAGAATTTCAGAGGTGAAATCTTTGGTTTACGAGGGGAACAAGGTGTTTTAAAAAGTGACATGATGAAAATGATGTTGATCCTGTTGTCATATAGCCTGCTTGGTGTATGTCAGCAAACCAATCAATTCAATCTAAAAAATGAGATGATGCAACAAGATATAATAGACTTAGTGAAGCGTAATGATTTGGCGGCAGTAAAGAGCGCTTTGGAGAAAGGGGCTGAGGTGAATACGCAAGATAAAAATAAGCGAAGTTTGTTGTTGATTGCTACCATTAACCAACACTTGGAAATGGCCCAACTATTAGTTGCTCATGGCGCAGATGTGAACCTGCAGGCAGATCATTTGGATAGCCCTTTTTTATATGCTGGTGCCAGTGGTCAAACGGCTTTGGTTAAGCTGTATTTGGCAAACGGTGCTCGTTTCGATGTTTTTAATCGATACAACGGGTCGGCACTTATTCCAGCTTGTGAGCGAGGCCATATAGAAACGGTAAGGGTTTTGGTAAACACCAAAGGTTATCCTGTAGACCATGTAAATCGTTTAGGGTGGACTGCGTTGTTGGAAGCGGTTATTTTGGGTGATGGCAGTAAAAAGTACCAACAAATTGTGCAGATTTTGAAGGATGGTGGTGCCAATTTGCGCATTGCTGATAAAGATGGCATCACGGCTTTGCAACATGCTAAAAACCGAGGGTATCAAGAAATTGTTCATCTATTGCAGTAAGCTAAGAATATAGGAGATGGGTTTTCGGTTTTTGTTATATTTAGCAAAAAACTGAAACATTCATGGGGCTAAATCCTGACCACTTCCCTTTGCTGAATATCCAAGAATTTAGTACGCATCCTACTCAGGGTAGTGATTTGTTGTTCCACGAGTTGCGAGGGAAAAATTACATTGCCAAGCCACATAAACACGATTTCTTTATCGTCATTTTGTTTGAGAAGGGAAGAGGCGAGCATACGATTGATTTTAAGCATTACGAAATTAAAGACCAGCAAGTGCATTTGGTTTTTCCCAATCAGGTACATCAATGGGATATTAAAGAGGGAACTTTAGGCTATCAATTGATGGTTAGTAGAAAGTGGTTTGAGATGTTTTGGTCATCCTTAAAATATTCTACTTCGTACTATCAAAGCCATCCAGTGCTTGAGGTTCCAGCCGCTATTTGCAAGGAGCTTTTGCATGAATTTAAATCTATTCAAACCGAATTAAAGGAAACCAAAGATGTTTTTTGGGAGCTTGTTCAGGCAAGGAGCAAAATTATTGGCTTGCTGGTGAGCAAAGTGATTGAAGCTAATTTTAGGGAGGTGGAAAGGTTTCATTCCAATGCCGTAATTACTAAATTTTTGAATTTGGTGGAGCAGCATTTTAAGCAACAACGCTCTGTTTCTTTTTACGCCGACCAACTTCATATCTCGGCCAATTATTTGAATGTGGTATGTCAGAAAAGTTTGAATACTACGGCTTCTTCGCTAATTAAGGACAGGATTTTACTGGAAGCAAAGCGATTGCTGAAAGTTTCGGAAATGTCGGTAAAGGATATTGTTTACGACTTGAATTTTTATGACCATGCCAGCTTTACCAAGTTTTTTAAAGGCTTAACAGCAATGACGCCTTCTGAATTTAGGGAGGATAACTAGTTGGGAAAGGTGTGCTGGCCTTTATATCACCCTTTCAGGGTTGTTGGTTTGCAGGGATAGTGTGTTAGAACAATGGCGCCACTTCGTGGTTACATGATTTTCTATTAACCTAAGTGAGTTCCGGATAATAAATACTTCTTACATTTTATAACTAGAATTTTATGCCTAAAATATCTTCATTTTGCTACTATTTAAAGTAAGCTCAGGTTTCTTATAGATGAAAAAATATGCAAAACTGAAACGATTGAGCTCATTTATACCTTTCAAATCATAGAAAAAAATAAATAAAAATCCACGGCTATCTGCTATTATGGCATTTTGTTAATACTATTGAGTTTGCTATGTACCTATGTGGTTCATTTTGGAAGCTTTTGCATTTTTGGTAAAAAAAATACAACCACATAGGCACATAAGAGTTCATGCCGAACAGGCCGAGGCCGATTTTAGTAGAATGAAGAGGGGAGCTGAGGCTGGATATAATGAAAAACGAAGTTGTTCCTTAATCTAAAATGTAGATTTTCTTTTTCTTTAAGCTAAAACCAATTTTGTTACCTAACCAGTTGATGCTGGTTTTTCCCTCGTAAATTAATCCCTCTATAAAGTTTACTTTAGGGTTGTTTACGGTAGCATAATCATTGGAGATGGAAGCAATACTGCCTGTGTATATTTTGGTGGTTTGATTGGCATTGAACTCGCTTTTCTTCTCGATGGTTTCAAGTGTTTCCTTGTTCAAGTTCAATGTGGCTATTAATTTGTCGCTTAGCCAAAAAGAGTTACTTCCTGCGCCAGAATCTAACAATACTTTGATTTTGTATTTGCCATTTAACACTACGTAAGTGAAAATGTCGGTGGCATTGTCTGCTATGGTAGCGAGTTGAATGTCAAAAGATTTAATGTTTTTGGTAGACTTGATTTCTCCCAAAATAATTTGCTTCTGTTTGTAATCGATGATGAAGTCGGTGTCTTCCAACATTGGCAAAGAGATTAAACCATTAATGCCATTAATCTTCATGTCGAAAGTGGTGTAAACCGTATTTTTGAATGTTTTTCCACCAAAACTTATTTCTTTACTATGGAAAATAGGGCAGTCAATACGTTCGCCAGTTGCCCTAAAAGCGGTGAAAAAATTATAGGATTGTTGTTGGGAAAGGTCTTTGGCAAAGTCGTTGAAGAACAAGTTGATTCCACCTCCAGTATCAAAAATAAAATTACCCTCTTTGCCTTCTATTTTGGCTTTTACCAAGATATGCCCAGCAGGGGTGAGTTGAAACGGAATGCTTTGCGCAAAGATGTTAAAAGGGATAAGCAGTAATAATAGGAGCAACTTTTTCATTGAATGATTTATGGGTTTGTTTCTTAAACAAAACTAATATTTTAGTTGGGTATTTTTATTAGCTTTTTGTGATTTGGAGACTTACGCAGTGTAGACTTACGAAGTTTTCAAAACTTCGTAAGTCTGAACAGTTACATGAAACCTCGTAGGTTTTCGAAACCTACGAGGTTTAGCTTAAAGCATAGCAATTGCCTTTTAAACCCGATTGCAGTGGAAATACTTTTTGTTAGTCATCCAGAGAGAAACCTCGCAGGTTTTAAAACCTACGAGGTTTGGGCACAAGCAATCACAAAAAGATTGCAACGAAAAGCGGGGCAGTGGAAACCTAAGAATGAGTGACCCTGCTTTTCAGAAAAAAATAACTAGCCTTCATTTAAGTTCAGCGGTTTTCTAATTGGTGATCATTAGTGGTTTGCATTGCTTGCAACAGGGTTTTTTATGCAGTTGTTTAAAACTTATCTCTTTTAAATGAGCACCAAATCTTATATTTACGCATCCCAAAAATTTTTTTAGCACATGAGTGAAGAACTGGACGATTTAAACGAAACCAATTTGCCCGAAGAGCAGGAACATAAGCACACGGTGATTCCTATCAACGGTTTGTATGAAAATTGGTTTTTGGACTATGCTTCGTATGTAATTTTGGATAGGGCGGTACCGCATATCAATGATGGTTTTAAGCCTGTACAGCGCCGTATCATGCATTCATTGAAGGAAATGGATGATGGACGTTTTAACAAAGCGGCCAACGTGATTGGTAATACCATGAAGTACCACCCGCACGGGGATGCCTCTATTGGGGATGCGATGGTGCAAATTGGACAGAAAAACCTGTTGATTGATTGTCAGGGTAACTGGGGCGACCCAATTACTGGCGATAGTGCTGCTGCGCCACGTTACATTGAAGCCCGTTTATCGAAATTTGCCAACGATGTAGTTTTTAATGCCGATACGACGGTTTGGCAATTGAGTTATGATGGTCGTAACAACGAGCCACTTACTTTGCCTGTAAAGTTCCCTTTATTATTGGCGCAGGGTGCCGAGGGGATTGCCGTAGGTTTGGCCACCAAAATTATGCCCCACAACTTTGTGGAGTTAATTGATGCTTCTATTGAAATTTTGAAGGGCAATAGAAGTAACATCCTACCCGATTTCTTTACGGGCGGTATGGCCGATTTTTCTAACTACAATGAAGGTCAGCGTGGGGGTAAAATTAGGGTGCGTGCTAAAATTACCGAACGCGATAAAAAGACTTTGGTGATTACCGAGGTTCCTTATAGTACCACTACAGGATCCTTAATTGATAGTGTGTTGGCGGCTAACGACAAGGGTAAAATTAAGATCAAAAAAATTGAGGACAACACGGCTGCCAATGTTGAAATTGTAGTGCATTTGGCTCCAGGTATCTCTCCCGACGTAACGATTGATGCGTTGTATGCTTTCACCAACTGTGAGGTGTCTATATCGCCAAATACTTGCGTAATTAAGGAAGATAAACCTCACTTTTTGAGTGTTAACGATATTTTAGAGCAGAATACGAAATTCACTAAATCCTTACTGAAGCAGGAATTAGAGATTCGTTTGCACGAGTTACAGGAAAGGGTATTTTTTAGTTCTTTATTGAAAATCTTTATCCAAGAGGGGATGTACAAAAATTCAGAGTACGAAAACTCTGGAGATTTTGATACGGTGGTAGAAGTTTTGCATCGCTTATTTGAGCCATTTAAGGCTTCTTTATATCGCGAAATTCAACCTGAAGATTTCAAAAAATTAATTGATAAGCCGATGAGTAGCATCACCCGTTTTGATGTGAAAAAAGCGGATGAGATGATGAAGGCTTTGGAGGATGAGATGAAGGTGGTGCGTGGTCATTTGCGTCATTTAACGGATTATACCATTGCTTGGTTCGAGAAAATAAAAGCCAAATACGGCAAAGGTCGTGAGCGTAAAACTGAAATTAGGCTGTTCGATAGGGTAGAGGCCGCGAAAGTAGCTTTGGCCAACGTAAAACTGTACATGAACCGTGAAGATGGTTTTATTGGTACAGGCCTTAAAAAAGACGAATATATTGGCGACTGTTCGGATATTGACGAAATCATTGTGTTCCGTGAAGATGGTCGTTTTATTGTGACCAAAGTATCGGATAAAACTTTTGTGGGTAAACAGATTATCCATGCCCAAGTATTTAAAAAGGGCGATGAGCGTACGGTTTACAACATGATTTATAAGGATGGCGGAAGCGGAATCAGTTATATCAAACGTTTCTCGGTAGTTGGGGTAACCCGTGATAAGGAGTATGACCTTACCAAGGGGACCAAAGGCTCAAAAGTATTGTACTTTACGGCTAACCCTAATGGCGAGGCAGAGATTGTTAACGTACAATTGAAACCTCATTCTAAGCTAAAGAAACTGGCTATCGATATTGATTTTGCCAATATTGCCATTAAGGGCCGAAGCTCAATGGGTAATATTGTGGTGAAATTCCCTATCAAAAAGGTATTGCTAAAATCTAAGGGTGTTTCTACGTTGGCGGGGATTAAAATTTGGTACGATGACATTTTGAAACGTCTGAATGTGGATGGCAGAGGTAAATACCTGGGCGAATTTGATGGTGATGATAAAATCCTACAGGTGTATGGCAACGGTACTTATGAGTTGAGCACCTTTGAACTGAACAACCACTTTGACGAAGGTATTGTACTGATGCAGAAATTTAATGCCGAACATGTTTATGGCGTGGTGCATTATGATGGCAAGGCTAAAAATTATTTCGTAAAACGATTTGTTTTTGATGTACAGCCGATAGGTAAAGTGGTGAGCTTTATCAGTGAGGAGAACGGTTCGAAAATGGTTTTCATTACTGGTAAAACAGATGCTAAGTTAACCGTTGATGTAGAAAAAGGTAAAACCAAAACACCAGAAACGTTGGACTTGGAATTGGCCAGCTTAATTGATGTTAAAGGTTGGAAAGCTAATGGAAACAGGTTAACATCGCATACGGTAAAAAATATTACTTTGGTTGATGCGGAACTGGAAATTGGCATAGACCATTTAGAGGATTCACACTTTGAAGTGGTAGAAGTACATACTGACCCGAGCAAAGAAGGTGAGGAGCCAGAAGAAGGTGCCGAAGAAACGGTGAATGAAATTGAGGTAGAGGAAGTAACTCCTGAGCCGAATGAAGATAGCCCTACTTTTGAGCCAAAGGAGCAAGAACAAGAGCGAGAGGAGCCAAAAGAGGAAGCGCCTAAAAAAGCTAAGCCAAGCTTTAAATCGGCTGCTAAGCCTTTGGTGGTAGAGGAGCCTGCGAAAGAAGCTAAACCTAAAACAGAAGCTGAAACGCCTGCTGCCGAAGGAGCAGAGCCGCCAGTTCAGAAAAAGAAAATATCGTTCGAGATTACCAATCCTGGTGATATTAAAATAGATGACAAAGGACAGGGGTCTTTGTTTTAGAGAACTCTTATACAGACTTACGAAGTTTTCGAAACTTCGTAAGTCTCTTAGTTCTTCATTAATTTTTTATTTGTCAGTCTGAGCTTGTCGAAGACTATTCTGATAAACGTGATTAATTGAAAGTACTTTTGATAGAAATGAAAAAAATCGCTTTTATAATGTTCTTTTACCTAATGAGTTCAAGTGTGTTTGCTCAAAATGAAAAAGTGAGCAAAGTCCTGAATCAATGGGTAGTTTGTTTCAATAAACAAGATTATCAAAAAGCATATGATTTGTATGCTCCATTTTATAAGGATAAAGTTAGTTTAGACATTCTGACAAAAAATATGAAGATGGTCTATGGGATGATGATGGGGGAAATCAAAGGGATTAAATTCATATCCTTTAATGGTCAATACTATAAATTCATACTGTACGCCAAATCTAACCAAATAGAGGCTGACGTTACATTAGTTGTTGATAGTGAATATAAATTCAGATATTTTAATTTCGATGGTATTGGGGGACGTGGAAATCCTCCTCCTGTTGGAGGAAATTTAAGAACCACCGGTCGTTAGGGTTTAAAGCCTAATTTTTTGATTAGATAGACTTACGAAGTTTTCGAAACTTCGTAAGTCTCCTAACTAAATTCCCGTTAACGTTTTATTTGTCAGTCTGAGCTTGTCGAAGACTATTCTGACGGTTAGCAAATATCTTTCAAAACTTTGTAAGTCTCCAATGCCATATTTTTATATCTTTGCCCTACTCAAAGGGGTGCTTGTTAATTAACCCAATAACTAACAGGCTGAGATTATACCCAGTTTTGAGGTTTAAGCTTAAAGGCTTAAGGTGTAAGGTTTTCCTTATACCTTTTCCGCTCTACACCTTACACCTCTGAACGCACCTGATGCGGATAATACCGACGTAGGGATAAAATAAAAGAGGTTTAAGCCGTTTACTGTTTCGCCCTGAAAACAGTTTTCAATGATTTTTTAATTGCCCTGTGGCAAAATGTATTGAGAATGGAAATTCAGGAAATGCTCCGTTTGTTTGTGGAGCAAGTAAAGGCAACTACCTATCTGGAGTGGTTTGCCGTAGGTTTTGGCGTTACCGAGGTGCTATTGGCCAAGCGCAATAACATTTGGCTGTATCCCGCTGGTATTATTGGTATTCTATTGTCGCTTTATTTGAAGCTTAATGCCAGGCTATATGCCGAAAGTTTGTTGAGCATGTATTATTTGGTGATGAGCATTTACGGTTGGATCATTTGGTCGAAACGCTTGGCTAAAAATGAAGCGGTAACCGTAAGCTGGACCACAAGAAAAGAACTTCAGATTGCTTTTGCGATTGCCATTGGTGGCTATTTTGTGCTGTATTTTGCCTTGGTTAATTTCACCAATTCTGATGTACCTATTTTAGACGCCTTTGTTTCTTCAACCGCTTGGGCAGGCATGTGGCTGTTGGCCCGTCGTAAAATAGAAAACTGGATTTTTTTGAACGTGTCGAACATTGTGGCCATTCCATTGATGTGGCATAAAAACTTTGTGATGTTTGCCCTGCTCACTTTATTCCTATTCATCGTTGCTATTTTCGGCTATTTCGACTGGAAGAAAATCTACAAAAAGCAGTTGGCAGTTTCCAGTTAACATTACCTATAACATTTCAACTTTACAACATTTCAACTCAAGAAAATGGAACAATTCACACAAACTTGGCAAGAAGCTATTTTGGCATTGGCCCCGCAATCAGAAGCAATGGGCGAACTACATCCCGATATCTTGGAAATTGCTTACGAACAGGAGTGGTTTAAACTCTATGTTCCTAAGGCATATGGTGGACCAGGAAAAAAACTTCCAGAAATTTTAAGAATAGAGGAAGATTTGGCCTATGTGGATGGTAGTACTGCATGGACGGTGACCTTGTGTAGTGGAGCAGCTTGGTTTGCTGGTTTCTTAGATCCAATATTGGCTGAGGAGATTTTTGCAGACCGAAAAGTTTGTTTTGCAGGTAGTGGAGCAGTTGGAGGTACCGCAAAAAAAACAAAGGAAGGGTATTGCATTAATGGACATTGGAAATATGCAAGTGGTGCTTTACATGCGACTATTTTTACCGCCAATTGTTTATTGCAGGATGAACAGGGGAACGATTTGTTCGACGAGGAGGGGAACCCGATCATCAAATCATTTATTTTAAAAAGAGATGAAGTAGAGATTTTGTCGGGCTGGTCTTATTTTGGCCTAGTAGCTACAGGAAGTCATGCTTTTGATGTACACGATGTTGAAGTTCCCACCAATCGCTCGTTTAAAATTAATACAGAGATCAAAGTAGCTGATGAAGGATTCAATTATCCTTTTCTGCAATTGGCCGAAACTACTTTAACGGTAAATAATTTGGGAATGGCCCGCAGGTTTGTGGATTTAGTGGGGGAGAGCTTCTTCAATCGCTCAGGATTTAAACGCTATAGTCCTGAACAGGTCGCTTATTTTGAGCAAGAACTTGCCAAGGGCAAACATACTTTAGCTACCATTCGAGAGCATTTTTATGAAGCGTTTGATCTTTCTTGGCATCAGTTGATTAATCATGGAAAGATAGAAGAAGAGGTATTGAAGGAAGTAAGCCGATTAAGTAGGGAATTATCACATCAATCGAGAAATATCGTAGATACGCTTTACCCTTATGCAGGTTTAGAAGCTGCTAAAAAAGAAACAGAATTAAATAGGGTTTGGAGAGATCTGCATACCGCAAGCCAACATGCTCTATTGACTTTTTAATCTTGGTGAAAACATCCCGATGCGTCTATGTGGTTCAGTTAAATTAAAAATATAACCACATAGACACATAGAGTGGCATTAACGAAATGTTGTGGTATATTCTTTTAACAGAACAGGACACCGTAAATTTTATGCAAAAGAAAAGGGTGTCCAAAAAGGAGTTTCATTACACTATTAACCAAATAGCGACAAACTTCTTTTCGACACCCTGATCCAACAAGTCATCCGACTTATTGATATTGTATGTAGATTGGTCGCGGTTTTAATTTAACAAGTTCTTCTGGAGTCATTAACCTGTTAGGAGCTTTTTTCAAGTCGTTTTTGTAGAACAATTTGAAGCCAGTAAACTGTACGGGTTCACTGTAAATAAAGTGACGATAAGTACCTAATTTTAAATCAGGCTCGCCCCATCCATCCATGTGCATTACCACCTGAACTTCTGGACGTAATTTGATATTCTGTGAGTTGGTCACCATCTTTTTAGTGAAACGGTGTACTATAAAAACCTTAGGCGGCAAGTTGTTTTTCTTTACCAAATCAGCTAAGTAGCCAGAAACATAATTAATGTCGGCAGCATCATAAGTGCCAATTTTTCTACCTGGTAACACACCACCTTTCATAGAAAACTCAGGGTCAATTCCCAAGTGTACGTTAGGCATTACCAAATATTTTTCCAATAAAGGCAATTCTGCTTGAATGGTGCTTAATGCTACTTGGATATCTAAAAACACAATCATGTTTTTACGCATCTTAGCAATGGCCAATACTGAATCAATGTGTTTAAATGGCATACGATTTCTGTATTTACCATCTTTACCTGGATCACCAGCAGCTACTACTGCAATGTAGTGCAAGGCAGGCTGTACGGGAGTGCTAGGATCAGCTTTTTCCCATTTAGTTACCTCTTTATCTAACATACTTAACATGGTTTTAGGTTCGTACTCACCTAAAGCACCCATTTTTTTAGAGTAAAGGTTACCATAATACGCTACAATGCGTTTAAAAGGTAAAATAGCACCATCCAAAGGGATAGGTTGGTTCTTCACAGGCCATTTGCCAGTAGTATCACCATTGGCATTGGTTTTTACCAGTTCGTTATATTTAGCAGTATCTACAGGAGTACGCAAATTAGCTTCCTCTTCTACAGCTACGCCAGTAGAGTCGGTTTTTTTAGCCGTTTGTTTCCCGTTTTTATCCTTCGCGTCAGAAGTACAGTAGGCAAATGTACAGATGGTAGCTCCTGCTACCAAGATCATACTTGCGATCTTCGTGATTCTCATCCTTAATAATTTTTTCAATTTGGTAAAGCTATTATGCTGTTCAATTGCTCTAGAAGAAGGTTATCTTCTTAACAATTTGGCTAACATAATGGTCATACAATTCTGTTAGATTTTTCCAATATGCCAAAAGTACATCATTTATCACAAGTAGTTGGCCTAACTTATCAACATAGTACTCCTTAAATAATCTCCTAAAATAGATGTTTTTCAGTGAATTAAAATAGGTGGTTCAAAAAACTTTTATATTTATTTGTAATTAGTCTAAATAAATAATTAATATTGCGTCATTATTTATAATTATTCTAAATAGTTGGTGAAAAATACTCTACTCCTAGCCCTTACTTTCGTTTTAGGTTTGAACTTAGCTTTAGCACAAGAACAAACGATAAAATTGCGTGGCAAAATTTTAACAGCTGATGGACAACCTGCTTGGGGATTATCGTTATCTATCAAAAACACAAAAAATGTAGCCTATACAGATAGAGAAGGTGCTTTTGCCATTTCGGCTCCTGCGGGCAATTCGGTACTTGTGATTAAATCTGGTGTTTCTAACCAGGAACAAGAGGTGGCTGTTGAAGCAACTTCTGATAAAGTTTTGGCGACCATCAGCATCAAAGAGAAATCCTACGAGCTTAATGAAGTGGTGGTGACTGGACAGTATGAACCACAGTCTATGAAAAATGCGGTTTATAAAGTGCGGACGATCAATGCAGAGAAAATCAAACTACGTGCGGCGACCAATGTGCAACAGCTTTTAAATACAGAATTTGGTTTCCGCTTTAGCAATGACCTCACTTTAGGCGTTTCTAATGTAGAAATGATGGGGATGTCGGGCCGTAATGTGAAAATATTATTGGATGGTGTGCCTTTGGTTGATCGGTCGGATTTAAAAGAGGCACTTAACCAAATTGATATCAATACGGTTGAACGGATTGAAATTGTGGAAGGACCAATGTCTGTGGTATATGGTACCGATGCATTGGCAGGGGTGATCAATATCATTACCAAAGGGAAAAGCGGTTCTAGGCTTGGAGTTTCTGCCCGTATACAGGAAGAAACTGTTGGCGATGAATATGAAGCATTTAACGGAAAAGGTAATCACAATAAAAACGTAAGTGTAAACTGGCAAAATAATGGCTGGAGCGCTATGGGTGGTTTTTCTAATAACACGTTTGGTGGATGGAATGTACCTGCTAAAACAGCAACCCGAGATGAGGTAAATGCCATCCAATTTTGGAAACCTAAAGATCAGTATTTAGCTAATGCACGTGTGGGATATACCAATGCTAAATTTAACATGTGGTACCGTGCCGATTTTGTAAATGAAGACATTACTTCGAGGGGTGGGATTAACCCTAACTACACCGTAGTTACCCAAACTTATACTACCGATAGACTTAACAATCAGTTACACGCCAATTGGAATTTTAACCAGAAGTTAAGTTTAACGATGATTGGGGGGTATACCAACTTACAACGTAAGACCAAAACTACCCAATACAATTTTGCTACTGGTTCCGAGAGCTTAACCACTGGTGCTGGCGAGCAGGACGTAGCCAAATTCAATGCTACTTTGTTTAGAACTACTTTGCAATACCGATTTTCAGATTTGATTGCCCTGCAACCAGGAGTTGAGATCAATAGAGAAGGTGCTTCGGGGCAACGTATTAAAGGTGATCCAGTAATTAACGACTACGCTTTCTTTGCTTCTGCTGAAATTAAGCCTTTCGCGATGTTGAAACTTCGCCCTGCGGTAAGGTTAATTAAAAACTCTGTGTACGATGCACCAGCGGCAGTACCTTCTTTAAATGCCATGTTAAACTTAACCCCGCAACTTGATTTAAGAGTTGGATATGGACGTGGATTCAGGGCACCTGCTTTAAGAGAACTTTATTTCGACTTCTTTGATGCCAGTCACTCCATTATGGGGAATGAAAACTTAAAGGCAGAGAAATCCAACAGTTTTGATGCTTCATTAACTTGGAGCGCCATTCGCAAAAGCAGCTTGCAGCTCACCACAACCTTGGCAGGTTTTTACAACCATTTTTATGATAGAATAGAATACGGACAATACGAAAACGACCCTAGGGTAACTACCCTAATTAACATCAGTAAATATAAAACCACTGGTTTCTCTTTGGACAATACCTTCAATTATAGAGACCTGCAACTGAACTTTGGTTTCTCTTATATCGGTAGGTATAACGAGCTGACCCAAGGAAGTTTTGGAAACGAAGTTCCCCAATTTTCATGGACGCCTGAGTTTTTCAGTAATATCATTTACGCGCTACCTAAAATTAAAGGGTCCGTTAGTTTAGCCTTTAAGCATACAGGTAGTCGCCCAAGCTATCAAATCAGTAGCTCCAACCCTAATGAGGTGAGGTTGGCCAAGGTGGGTAGCTTCACTTGGACAGACCTAATGATCAACAAAACCATTAACAAATATTTAATGCTGAACGCTGGGGTTAAAAACCTATTTGATATTACAACGCTCACCAATACGGCAACAGCAAGTGGCGGAGCGCACAGTTCAGGTGGTGGGGTGGTGCCTTATAGCTATGGTCGCTCTTATGTGCTGGGCTTAGCTTTTAACTGGAACAAAAATTAACGTATAAATAACTAATAACTAAATAAATTATAACAGTAATGAATAAGATTAATTCAATGATGGCCGTGGCTCTTTTAGCATTCACCTTTACGGCTTGTAAAAAAGATGACAAAGAACCGGAAATTATTGTTCCTGTTTCTGATGGAAGCTCGATGACGTTAAACGGTTTGATTTCGAATGAAACCGGAAGTGCAGCTGGAAATAGCGTTTACATAGATTTTAGTGCTGATAAACAGACCTCTGCTTCAAGAGCTTCTTGGACTTTAGGATTTAATGCGGGCACAGATTTTAAAGTAGTTTTAAATGCTCATAATGGAGCTTCGGCGAAAGTTATTAGTAACAAAACCGATTTAAATGCCGTTACTTCTGCTGATCTAGTGCAAGCTGATTTGGTGGTAGGCTTGGGAACTGCAGCAGAAACTGAATTTGCAAAAGTAGATGACCCAAGACAAAATAATGCCTTGGTTAAAACAGTAATTAGCACGATTTCTGCTACTGATAGTGAGAATAAGGTGTATTTAATTAACCCAGCAGGTGGAAGTCACACAGCAGTATTCAGCCCAGATAATGTTTATAAAGTGAGAATCCTTAGAAAAGGCACAGGTTATACACTTCAATATGCCAAGTTAAGTGCTACTACTTTCAGTTCTTTAGATATTGCTAAGGATGCTAAATTCAACTATTCTTTTGTATCCCTAGTAGATAACAAAGCCGTAAGTGTTGAACCTGAAAAAGCAAATTGGGATATCGTTTGGACTTGGTCATTGTACTATGGAGGTGCTGCTCCAAGTCAGTATCTATATGGTTTCTCTGATTTAGTTTTCACGAATACCTTGGGTGGAGCTACATCAGCGGAAGTATTGGTTGCTACAAAATCTTATGCTGATTTCTCTGCATCTGATTTGACTAATGTGACCTTCTCTTCAAAAAGTAATTTAATTGGCGAAAACTGGAGAGTGACTACCGGTACAGGTATTAAAACAGATCGTTTTTATTTAGTTAAAGATGCAACTGGAAATGTTTACAAGTTGAAATTTTTAAGTATGGGTGTAGGTACAGACGGCGGTACTCGCGGTAAGCCAGTTATCGAGTACAAGCTAGTTAAAAAAGCTTAGGTTAGTATCAATTATTAATAGTTTGTTTTGTTTAGGGAAGGCCTCCATGGATGTGGAGGCTTCTCTTGTATTATAGTATTTTATTAAGGAAGTATCCCTCTTGCTTCGCTTCAAAGAAAGAAGCTAGCACTACCTATCTTTCCCTTTGGAGGTGGCTAGGGGGCATGTTAGGTCGCTGGATACGAATAACCAGTTAACACAAATAACCAATTTACTTATGCATTACTCCTAAACTTTCCAAATACGCCCAATGGCAGTTTAATGCCAGAGGTAGCTTGTAAAAACAACTCTCCGCATTCTAAGTTCTTTACCTGTGGGAATGAGGTTTTAATCAAGTTCTCTACAATCACCGAAGAAAAGCCCAATGAATAAGTGTTCAAGATCAGGAAATGCTCCTCAGGATCTAAAAGTTGTACTACATCCTGCATCATTTCTTGGATATGATCTTCCAGTTTCCATTTTTCGCCATTTGGCCCGTGACCATAAGCAGGAGGATCTAAAATAATACCGTTATATTTTTTACCGCGCTTAAGTTCGCGTTTTACAAACTTCAAGGCATCTTCTACCACCCAACGCACATCTTTAAGGTTAGAAAGTTCTTGGTTTTCAGCAGCCCATGTTACTACTTGCCTAATCGAATCTACGTGGGTCGTATCGGCACCTGCCGCTTTGGCTGCTAAAGATGCAGCGCCAGTATAAGCAAATAAATTGAGTACCTTGGGGCTAGGTGTTTTAAAACTCTTGATAGAAGAAGAAATATAATCCCAGTTTACCGCTTGCTCAGGGAAAACACCCACGTGCTTAAATGACGTTAATGCCAAACGTAGGTTAATGCTGATCTCGTCATTCTGATAATTTACATTCCAACGATCAGGCGCATTCTTTTGATGCCTTACCCAATCGCCACTTGTAGCAGAGCGACCTCTAAAGGTAATGTGTGCTCTTTTTTTCCATTCTTCTGGCGATAATACTTTTTTCCAAACTGCTTGAGGTTCGGGCCTCGAGAGTACAAGATTGCCAAAGCGTTCTAATTTCTCAAAATCGCCGCAGTCAATCAGTTCGTAATCTTTCCAGTGGGTAGGGTTAAGCAGTTGTATCATGTAATGGAATGGTTTTTTAAAGAGGTAATCACATACCCCATACTATATGCCGCTAGCTAATCCAAAATTTATGGAATTAGCAAAGTTTCTATCAATTCTTACTTACGTTAGAAATGATGGCAGCAAGCAAAGATAATAATTTTAAAATTTGTCTTTAGCGGCTTTCATGAAGCGACTGGCAAATACAAAATCGTTCAGTTCTGGAATGTCGGTTTTGGCAATTTCCTTGTTAGAGCCTTCCCAAAACTTTTTGCCTTGGTGTAGAAACATGATATAGTCGCCAATGCCCATTACCGAGTTCATATCGTGGGTAACCACTACGGTGGTGGTGTTATACTCTTCGGTAATTTCCTTGATCAACTCATCAATTACAATGGAAGTCTTAGGGTCTAAACCAGAGTTTGGCTCATCGCAGAAAAGATATTTAGGGTTCATGGCAATCGCTCTGGCAATTCCCACACGCTTTTTCATCCCTCCTGAAAGTTCTGCAGGGAAAAGTTTGTTCTTGCCCTCCAGATTAACCCTGTCTAAACAAAAGTTAACACGGTCAAGTTTCTCGCTTCTTGATTGGTCGGTGAACATGTTCAATGGGAACATGATGTTTTCCTCTACCGTCATTGAGTCAAACAGCGCAGAACCCTGGAACAGCATTCCAATTTCTTTTCTGATCTCAATACGCTCTTCGGTATTTAACTGGGTAAAATCTCTGCCATCGTAAGTTACACTACCTTGCTCAGGATGGTGCAAACCAATCATACATTTAAGTAGGGTAGTTTTTCCAGAACCAGATCCACCAATAATCAAGTTGGTGATACCAGGTTGAAACTTGCCTGAAATTCCTCTTAAAACTTCGTTGTCGCCAAACGATTTATGGATGTCCTTAATCTCAATCATAACATTAAACCAGTTACAAGGTAGTCACACGCTAAAATACTGATACAGCTTACCACAACCGCTCTGGTACTAGCTTGCGCTACTTCCAAAGCACCACCTTTTACATAAAAACCTTCGTAGGCAGGTACAGAAGTAATGATAAAACCAAAAACAAAAGCTTTAACTAAGGCCACTGCAATGGTAAATGGATTAAAATCTGTGGTAATTCCTTGGATATATTCTGTAGGAGAAACAGCACCAGATAAAGTACCGCCTAAATAACCACCAGTGATACTCAATACCATAGAAATGATCACCAACATAGGGACCATGGTAATGCCTGCCAAAATTTTAGGAAGGATTAAATATCCAGGTGCATTGATCCCCATAATTTCAAGGGCATCAATTTGTTCAGTTACCCTCATGGTTCCAATTTCCGAAGAAATGGCAGAGCCAATTTTACCAGCTAAAACAATAGCACTAATGGTTGGACTCAGTTCCAGGATGGTAGAGTCACGGTTTACAGAACCAATGATAGTTTTGGGAATAAAATCGCTCACCAACTGGAAAGCAATCTGTAAAGTCATTACTGCTCCAATAAAAGTAGAGATGATACTGATCAGTCCAAGAGAACCTACGCCAATGAAGTCCATCTGTTGAAAGATAGCTTTCATATATATCTTCCATTTTTCAGGCCTTTTAAAAGCGGCTTTTAGTAGTAATATATATCGGCCAAAATTGGTAAAATTCATCTAATAAACAATTTGTTTAAGTTAACTCAATATTATACAAAGAAACAACAAAAATGTTCTGGCAGGACTTATTTATTGAAAAAATATTCTTGATTGAAATATTATTGCCTTTTTTGCAGGGATTAAAATAGAATGAGATGAAAGCAATTGTAACTGGTGCAACCAAAGGAATAGGCAAAGCTGTGGCTATTGAATTGGCACAAAGTGGCTATGATATTATTGCCTGTGCCCGCAATAACGAAGACTTACAGGACTTGGTAAATGAATTGAGCAGCTTTGGTGTAGAAGTATTGGCCATCAAGGCCGATGTGGGCAATAAGGAAGAAGTACTTCATTTCATTGAAAAGGCGCTGGCTTTTGCACCGCAGGTACATGTTTTGGTGAATAACGTTGGCATATTTAAACCAGGAAGTTTATTGGACGAGACAGATGAAGCTTTTGAACTGCAACAAAATGTGAATATAAACGCCGCCTACTATTTGGGTAAACATATTGGCATACAGATGCGTAGCCAAGGATTTGGCCATATTTTTAACATCTGCTCGGTAGCCAGTAAAATGCCTGTAGAAAATGCAGGAAGTTATAGTGTAACAAAAGCGGCGATGCTCAGTCTTAATCATGTATTGCGAAGCGAATTAGCACCACACCACGTAAAGGTAACGGCAATTATTCCAGGCTCAACTTACACTGCATCTTGGGAAGGAACAACACTTGATCAAAATAAGTTTGTGCAGCCAGAAGACGTTGCCAAAGCAATTGGCACCATTTTAAAACTTAGTGATGGTGCAAACGTAGATGAATTGGTGTTAAAACCTTTGAATTTTTAGAAAGGAGAACAAAAAATGGAAAAGAAACTATATAGAAACGAACACGATAAAGCAGTAGCGGGGGTTGCATCTGGATTGGCAGATTATATGCAGATAGATGTGACCATTGTAAGGTTATTGTTTGTACTCACCACCATATTTTTAGCAGGTAGCGGTGTATTGGCCTATATCGTTTTATGGATTGTGGCCCCAGTAAACAATGATCCGGCAGTTAAGTTTAAGCACTTTAAGGATTTCTATAAATACAATCCTCAAGGCGGTTCAGTATTTAATTCGCCAGAGGCTTTTGCCGATACCCAACAAGAAACTGCGCAAACCAAATGGAATACCCAAAATGCTGATGCCTTCACCAAATTTGAAACCCCACAAAAAATGAAAGGAAATGATACTGGTAAAACCGTAGTAGGCTTAATCCTATTGGTGTTAGGTGTTTACTTTTTATTGAGACAATTAGGCTTGGTTCCACATTGGTTCAATATCTTCCATATCTACAAACTTTGGCCTTTGGCAATCGTTGCACTTGGAATCAGTCTTATTTTTAGAAATCAACGCAAAAACGAATGGGAAAACTTTAAGAAAACTACCGAGGAAGCCCAACGTAAAGCAACGCAACCAACAGATGCGCCAGCATCAACTGGAGCAACCGAAGAGAATAATTCAACCAATACCCAAGCATAATTATTTGGGCAATTACCTTAAAACCAACTGAAATGAAATACGAAAGAATAATATGGGGAGTAGTGCTACTTTTTGTGGGCGGCGTACTCTTGCTAGATAATTTAAATGTGATCGAGTTTTACTGGAGAAACGTTTGGGGCTTTTGGCCAATATTCCTGATCATTGGCGGCGTTAACATGCTTTTGAACAGAAATGGTTCACAAACAGGCAGTGTTGTATCCTTAGGAATACTGATCATTACTTTAGCCTTCTTGTTTGTTAGAGGACAGGAAAGACCTCAAAGCCGCAATTGGTTAAACTTTTGGAAAGATAAAGATATAGAAACCAATATAGACTGGGACGATAATGATACCAGCAGCACCCATTACGAAGGGATGAAGTTTGCAGAGATGTATAATCCAGCAGACTCAACCAAGAAAACGGTGTTGAATTTGTCTGGCGGTGGTACTTCTTTTAAATTAGATGAAACTACCGATAGCTTGTTCGAAGCTAGTGTAAACAAAAAAAGAGGTAATTTCTCTTTAACGAAAACTACGACGGATAGCACCAATACGTTGACGTTTAAAATGAGCGACAAGCGTAAAGGTAGGGATAAGAACAACTGGTCTTTTAATACCGGGGGCAATGAGGTGAACGTTCGCCTAAATACGCAGCCAACTTGGACCATGAACCTATCAATGGGTGCGGGAGAAATAGATTTTGATTTGACCAAGTACAAAGTAAGAAGCGTTAGTTTCGACGGTGGGGCCGCTGATGTGAAAATCAAAGTAGGTGATTTACTGCCTATTGCTGATGTACGTGTGAAAACTGGCGTCGCAAACGTTGAAATTAAAGTGCCACATGGCTCAGGTTGTAGAATAAAAGCCCATACAGGTTTAGCTTCAAAAGATTTTAGAGGTTTTATTAAAAAAGACGACGGATCCTACGAGACACCTAACTATCAAACCTCTAAAAATAAGGTGTTCATCTTTCTTGATGGCGGTTTGAGCAACTTTGAAGTAGATACTTATTAAGTTAAGAGTTTAAAGTTGAAAGTGAAAAATCAAAAAGCCTGCAATGATGATCATCATCGCAGGCTTTTTGATTTACAGGCTGTCTCGTTTGAAATTGAATCTTTAAAAAAATGAGATATGACGCTTTGCCGTTTTTAATTTTTAATTTTGACTTCTAACTTATCCACATTGTACACCATTGTTGTAAACGGTAAACCACAAGGCCCATATACCTTGGAAGAGTTAAAGCAGTTAAAGCTTTCGCCAGGTACTTTTATTAAAAAACCGGGAATGGACGATTATAAAGAAGCCCATGAACTGGTAGAACTTCGAGCGCTATTAGGCTTTGCTGTACCAAAATTTACGCCGCAGTATTTCGCTTCTTTCGACCAGCGCTTGATGGCATGGGCGATCGATTATTTTCTGATCACCCTAATTTATGCCGTTTTGGTATTCGCTGCATTTCTTCTTGTAGATGACCAAAAGGAACGAATCATGATTTTGGTTATTGGTGCAGTCCTTGTTCCTCTTACCAAATTTGTGTACAGTGTATTTGCAGATGCTTCTAAAACACAGGGTACCATAGGCAAAAAGTTAATGGACATTAAAGTAACGGATAACCATGCTGCTAGAGTTAACGTTGGAGTTTCGTTGCTTCGCAATGCATCCAAAATTTTATCAAGCCTTAGCTTATGTTTTGGTTATATTTACTCCTTTATCGATAAAAAACGTCGTTGTTTCCATGATATTATTGCCGAAACGTTGGTGATTAAAGACCGATTGGTTTAAAGATGGAATTTTGAATGATAGAGTTTTGAATGAATGAATCTATTGTTCAACTTTCTGTCTTTCTTAGACCATCTGAATTTTGATTTTTAGACTAGGCAATTTATCAGGCCTAAGCAAAAACCATTAGTCCAGCTTAAATCGACATTGGCCTTTGCGGTAGAGATGGTTTTGCCTAGTGCGTGCCTTTAAAGCAAACGGCGTTCCCGCCGTCTATGTATTTTCTTTGATTGAAAACTTAGCAGCTTTTCAACTTTTCAGTTTTTTGGTTGACTTCCGACCTCGATGTATAACTTTTAACTTACAACCCATAACTTTTAACCCTACAACAATATAGCAATCCAACATTTCACCTATCTTTGTAGTCCATGCAAAAAGAAGCGATTATGTTAGCCGGTGGTTACTGCAATAGTTTAACCCAATATTCGAGGTTTATTACTCGTGAAGTACAAATAGGGGATACGCCAATGGGCGCTCATCATCCTATCCGTATTCAGTCGATGACGACTACCGACACCATGGATACCTTGGGTACTGTGGAGCAAACCATCAGAATGGTAGAAAGTGGTTGCAAGTATGTACGTATCACAGCCCCTAGCATTAAGGAAGCCGAAAACTTGGCCAATATCAAAAAGGAACTGCGGTTGCGTGGATACAATGTTCCTTTGGTGGCCGATATTCACTTTACGCCTAATGCAGCCGAACTTGCCGCACGTATTGTAGAAAAGGTACGGGTAAACCCAGGCAACTATGCCGATAAAAAGAAATTCGAAAATATAGAGTACACCGATGCCGCCTATCAAGGAGAGTTGAGCCGTATTTACGATAAGTTTTCGCCACTGGTGAAAATTTGTAAAGAATACGGAACAGCCATGCGTATCGGCACCAATCATGGTTCCCTTTCTGATAGGATTATGAGCCGTTATGGAGACACACCGCATGGAATGGTCGAGTCGGCAATGGAGTTTATCCGCATTTGCGAAGACATGAACTATTACAATCTGGTCATTTCTATGAAGTCGAGCAATACGCAGGTAATGGTGCAAGCTTACCGCTTGTTGGTACAAACCATGGTGGCCGAAGGCATGAACTATCCGCTACACTTGGGCGTTACCGAAGCAGGTGACGGCGAAGATGGCCGTATCAAATCGGCAGTGGGTATAGGTACTTTACTGGCCGATGGTTTGGGCGACACCATCAGGGTTTCCCTTACCGAAGACCCTGAATTTGAAGCGCCAGTAGCTAAAGCACTAGCCAGACGTTTTGAAGGGGATACCCACAGCCTTCGACAAGCTCAGTCTGACAACACTTCCCCTGCGGACTTCAAACACGTAACTCGCAACCCTCAACTCGAAACTTATAGCCCTTTTCAACACAAGCGTAGATCAACAGAAGAGATAGAAAACCTTGGCGGACATCAAGTGCCTAGGGTGATCATCAATCTGGAAAACGAAAATCTTAAAGACCCTGCCATACTTAATGCGGTAGGATTTAGCTATTCGGCTTTGCTGGATAAATATAACCTGAGCGACCAAGCTTGCGATATGGTTTATCTTGGTAACCAACTGCCTTCGTTTTCATTCCCAGGTGGATTGAAACAGCTTTATAACCATAGTACTTGGCTGCAATTGGCCGACAAGCAAAATTGTCACCCTTTATTTAGCTTAACGGAATACCTTAATGCCGAACAAAAAGATGCTAAATTGAATTTTGTTGAAGTTTTGGCGGAAGATTTAGTGGTAGAACAATTGAAAGGTTTGGAGCAAGTCGTATTGGTTTTAATTACTAAGGCTGAGAATGCAATGCAAACTATTCGTCAAGCTTTTGTGCAACTATTGGAGGCTGGCTTAAAACTTCCTGTAATTATTGAACGTAATTTTGACGCGTTAGGCTTAGAAGATTTCCAATTGTACAGTGCTACAGATTTAGGTGGTTTATTGATTGATGGATTTGGCGATGGCGTGTGGATTAACGCCAAAGGTATTTCCCTGCCTGTCATCAATTCCACTTCTTTCGGGATTTTACAAGCTACCCGTACACGTATCTCTAAAACAGAATATATCTCGTGTCCAAGCTGCGGCAGAACCTTATT
>NZ_JAELTX010000059.1 GCF_016429065.1 Pedobacter sp. ASV17 | reverse complement strand
TAGGAAGGTGTTGCCGCATCGTTATAATCCAAAAAGTTGGTATTCTCAATATAATCGAAACCATGTTGACTTACTTTGGTAGTAGGAATTGGCAAATGCCATTTACCTACGTAGCCTGTTTTATAGCCACCATCCTTCAGCATTTTCCCCATCACCAATAAACTGTCAGACCACAAGCCATCCTTTTCGGGTGCATTGCCTACAAAACCTGTTTCGTAAGGCATTTTGCCACTAAAAATAGCGGTACGTGAAGGCGTACATAGCGGTTGCGCACAATAAGCTTTGGTAAAACGCACACCATTAGCCGCCAAACGATCCATGGCTGGAGTGTACAAGTTTTTATTCCCCGCATTACTCATGGCATCAGCAGTTTGCTGATCGGTCATGATCAAAATAATATTAGGTTTTTCTTGCTGCTGTGCTTTCGCAAAAAATACGTAAAAGCAACACAGAAATAGGCATAAGAAAGCTCGCATCAGTATTCAATTTTAAAAAACAGAAGTGTGCCGTTAAGACACACTTCTAGTTAGTTTTTCGGACGTTTATATTCTCTAGCAAACTTGGCCCAAGCAGCTCTTTGTTCAGGACTCATGATCTCTTGTTCCTTTTTACTTTGAGCCTTGCTAAGCTCTTCCAGCTTTGCTTTCTTTTCTTCTTCTGTCAAGTTAGCATCTTTCGTAATTTCTGCTTTGGCCTTACTGGTCTCCAAAATAAGGTCATGCATTTTTTGCTTGCTTTCAGCAGATAAGTTTAACGAGGTAAATACTGAGTCGCGCACCTCTTTCATGCTTTTTGGTTTGGTTTGAGCAAAAACAGCAGATGCCGCCAATAGCATTAAGCCCATTAATAGTGATCTCTTCATTTTCTTTATTTTAATATCCTGGGTTTTGTCCAATTGTTTTGTTTACGTCAGTTTCACTTAGTGGTATAGGGTAAAGCTCATGCTGATTTGGTCTAAAATTAGTGGCCGATACGTAAGTGTAGTTGGTACGAATGATTGACTTGGTGTAGGCAATTTTTGCACCTAACATATTCCAACGAACCAAATCGCCCCTACGCCCACCTTCAAAACTTAACTCCAGTGCCCTTTCTTTTACAATGGCATCAAAAAATCCTTGCTTACCTAATCCACTTGCCAAATCTGCATCGGTATTGGTTGGTTTTGACAATAAGTTAGCTTTTACTACCGCGGTGCTGGCGTAAGTAAACACCGCCCCTGTACTTGCTGCTGTTGAATTACCCGAAGTATGGGTTGGAGGCGTATTGGTAGAAGTACCTGCTGTAGCTACTCTATAGTAATTATTCCCTTGCTTTACGTAGGCACCCACGGCATAAGCTCTTGCCGCTGCCCAATTGGCTGTATTATCTGGCCAAGGGTTAGTTACCGTTACGGTTGGCACACTGGTGTAACCATAGCCCGCGTTGATGGTATTAGGATAACCGGTGGTAACTACCGTCATTGGACCTAAAGCACCTGTGGCCGAAATCAAGTTTGCACTGCCAATGGCACCTGTTCCGCCGCCGCCAGTTACCGTAAAAGTAGGCACTGCCGAATAGCCACTTCCTGGGGAAGTTAATTCGATGGAAATACTGTTGCCCGCGGTATTTACGCCATAACCTCTTCTTCTTACCTCATTAATGGCGTCGTAAGCTAAGGTATTTGGGCCTTCATTTAATTCATTTTCTACTTCTGCCCTCATCAACAACACATCTGCATAACGCATTAACACGGTATTGATATTGGTACTTTGTTGCTCCTGTAAGGCTCCTGTTTGATATTCTCTGCTCCATTTGCCTACTCTCCAATTCTCCTCACCTCTTGAAGCCAAATAAGGAACTTTCAAACCTGTAGCGTTAATTTGATAGGCTGCTACCGAAAAATCACGACGAAGGTCTTTCAGGTCAAAAGAATCGAAAAATGGTTTAAGCACTAAAACCCTTGCATTGGCTTGTCTGTACACACCATTAGCAGTTGTTGGTGCATTAAACTGTCCAACGGCATTGCCGCCAACACTTGAGCTGGCCTGATTGAAAAAAGCCACCTCAAACAAACTTTCCTTAGGTTCTAAAATATGCTGACATTGATTTTTGAACACTTTGGTATAATCCGCATTAAGTGTGTACAAATTGCTTCCAATCACCTCATCAATCTGTTGTTTGGCCAAAGTGTAATAGGTTTTGTAGTTGGCGGGTCTTTCCATTACTCCCACGCCACCTTTGTTGCGCAACGAGTATCCTCCAGCATATAAAGCCACTCTTGCCAGTACCGCTTTTGCTCCCCATTTATTGATCCTTTCATCCGTTGGCAAGGTTGCAGGCAATACTTCAGCCGCCTCTTTCATGTCTTTGATGATTTGATCGTAAATCACGTAACGGTCGGTTGAAGGAACCCCAAACTTTTCTCCTGCTTGCGCTGGCGTAAGTCTGAAAGGCACATCACCAAACAAACGAACCAAATCAAAGTAATAGTAGGCACGCAGAAACTTTGCTTCGCCCATCAATCGGTTTAAAACTACTTTTTGAGCTTCAGTTCCATTGGTATAGGTAGGCATTTGAGGAATTTGTGCCAAAACAACGTTAGCCCTACCTATACCTTGGTAAAGAGCAATCCAAGTTTGGTCTATAAAAGCACTTTCTTTGGTAGCCGCATAGTGAGGGATCGCTCGCCATTGGTTGGCGTCCACATTACCGTCAATTTGTGAAATATCGGTATCATTATCGTAAACCAAATTAATGTACCAACCATAGGTAGCTTGCTGGCCAAGTGATTGGTAAACACCTAAGGTAGCCATGTAGGCCTGATTTTCGTTTTCAAAAAAATTGGCACTGGTAAAAGACGAATAAGGTTGTACCTCTAATGCTTTTTTACAAGATGTGGCGAAAAGTGATAAACAGATTGCGCTTAACCAAATTTTATTATTTATGAATTTCATTTTCATCTCGATTATAATTATAAGGATAGATTAATACCTGCCACAAAAGATTTTGCCCTTGGGTAGGCACTAAAATCAACGCCAGGGGTTAGTGCACTTCTCATTACACTTACTTCTGGATCATAACCAGAATAGTTAGAGAATACATGCAAATTGTAAGCGGTAACGTAGATACGGGCACTGCCGATTTTCACCTTGCTCAACCATTTTTGTGGTAAGGTGTAGCCTAAGCTCACGTTATTGATGCGCAGGAACGAGCCATTTTCAATCATTTTGTCGTACAAACGTCTATCTTGTGTACCAATGGTATTAGGGATGGTTTTACCTTGGTTCAAAGCTTCCAATTCGGCTGGCGAAGCCAATTGTCCACTGGCATTAATGGTGGTCCAACGATTGGCCATGTAAGCGAAATCATTACTGTACTCATCTAAAAGTTGCATGTTTAGCTTATTGGCATTATACACCTTACCACCTACCGACCAATTGATAAATACACTTAAATCAATCCCTTTATAGCTGAAAGTATTGTTAAGGCCTCCTGTAAACTTCGGATTTCCATTACCTAATACAGTACGGTCCTTTTCATCGATCTTACCATCGCCGTTCAAATCTTTAAATTTGATATAACCTGGTCTTACCGTAGTGGCATCCGTTACCACACCACTTTTAAGTGTATAGGTATTAGTAGTAGAATTATAATCGAAATCACTTACCTGATATAAACCGTCTTGAATATATCCGTACATATTGCCTACAGCTTTGCCTACTTGCAAAATGTAATCGTTGGTAGTGGTGTAGCTATTCACCACCATTGAGGTTTCATTTTCGCTTAAGCTCAATACCTTGGTTTTGTTAAAGGCAAAGTTGAGGTTACTGTTCCAATTAAAATTGGCATTGCGTATGTTAACGGTATTTAATGTCACCTCTACACCCTTGCTAGAGGTAGTGCCAATGTTTCTCAACTGCGTAGCAAAACCAGAGCTTGCAGGAATACGGGAACTGAACAGCAAGTCTTTAGAATGATTGCTATATACATCGGTAGTTAAGGTAACTCTTTGTTTAAACAAACCTAAGTCTAAGCCGATATTGGCACTTTGTAGCGCTTCCCATTTTAAAGCAGGATTGGGCAAGGTATTTAACGCCACTCCAGTAGAGGGTTGATTATTGAGTGGATAGCTTACGTTTCCGAAAGTACCAAAGGCCAAATAGTCGCTGATTCTGTTATTGCCCGAGGTACCATAGCTAAAGCGCAGTTTCAAATCTGAAATGGCACGTACCGATTTCATAAAATCTTCCTGAACCACTTTCCATGCCAAGGCTCCAGAAGGGAAAACTCCCCAACGGTTATCTGCTCCAAATTTGGAAGAACCATCTACACGCAAACTTGCCGTTAACAGATATTTGCCTTTGTAGCTGTAATTGGTTCTACCAAAAAACGACAGCATTTTGTCATCTTGTGCAAAAGAACCTGGAATGGCCGCGAGTGTTCCGAAACCCAAGTTATCCCAGCCCACATTTTCTGCGGGAAAAGCAGAAGCCGAAGCTGAAAAGCCTTCGTTGTAGTTGTAGATATATTCTTGTCCTACAGATACGTCGAACTTGTGCTTTTTGTTAAACGTGTTGGCGTAAGTAATGGTGTTGTTATAGTTAAAACGGGTAGCCGCATTTTGGGCAATACTTCCAAAAGCGCCACCGCTTCTAACAGCAACAATAGATTTAGCATCGGTAAACGCTTTGGTTTTATTGCTGATGTCTGAATAGCTTACCAAACCACGGTAAGTAAGGTTCTTTAAAAAATTGTACTGCAAGCTGGTGTTCATGTTCAAAGACTTAATACGATTGTCTCTTTGGTTAGCTTCTGCAGCAGTTTGTGGATTTTGGAAACTAGGTGAATTTGGATTAGGATCCAAGGGGTCTACATCTTGTGTCAACAGGTCTTGATCGGTTCCATTTAAACCAATAATTGGTCGGTATTGTAGAATGTTTTGCAAGAAACTTAAGCGGGCATTACCACCTTCGGTAGTACCAACACCTGTAATTTGCTGATTGGCATAGTTAACGATGGCATTCACCGAAAACTTTTTGTTAACGTTATGGTTCACCGTTAGCTTGGCAATATCTTTTTTCGAACCGCTAGAAAGCATAATCCCTTCATCTTGGTTATGCGAATAGAAAACATTGAACTGTGTTTCGTTACCACCACCGTTTACGCTAAACTTGTGGTATTGGCTCATGGCGGTATTTCCAAAAAGTACTTCCTGATAGTTGTTACCAACCCTATTTTCATAGTTCTTTTTCAAGTCGGCGAAAGTTCCATAAGCAGATAAAAATTTCTGCTGAATGGCTGCCGAAGAATTGGTGGCGTATTCATATTGTCCCAAAACATAATCGTATCCCGATAGCATTGGCAACTCTTTGGTAATCTTCTTAGCTCCTACATAATTGTCGTAACTAATTCTCACCTTACCAGATTTGATTTTTTTGGTCGTGATCAGGATTACGCCATTAGCACCACGGGCACCATATATAGAAGTGGAAGAAGCATCTTTCATTACATCAACCGATTCGATATCCATTGGGTCTAAAAAAGATAGCCCGTCTGTTTGCGGCACACCGTCAACCACATATAATGGCTCGTTGCTTTGAGTGATGGACATTCCTCCACGTAAGGTAATTTTTGGTTCCGAACCTGGAGTGCCGTCGGCCATGGATACCTGTGCACCAGCAATGCGTCCTTGTAAAGCCTGTGCTACGTTTTGTACTGGGACTTTGGCAATTTCTGTACCTTTTACCGATGAGATGGCTCCCGTTAAGTCGCCCCTAGCAGCGGTTTGTCCGTAACCAACTACCACTACTTCGTTCAGGTTGTTCTGTTCGTCTTGTAGGCGAGCATCAACGGTAGTTCGTCCGTTTACTTTTTGCTCCTGTGTTTTAAAACCTAAATAGCTAAAAACCAAGGTAGCACCGGCTTTTACTTTAATCTGGTAGGCGCCATCGTTACCAGAAATCACTACATTGGTAGTTCCTTTTTCGGTAATGGTTGCGCCAGGAACGGGCTGGTTGGTTTGATCTCTGACTATGCCCTTGATCAAGGCAACATCCTGTCCATACATCTGCAAAGCACAAATGATGAACAAAAAAGTTAAGGAGATTTGTTTCATGTTGGGTTAGTTTGTTTAATTAGCTGCTCAAATACCAAATACGCAGACCGATAACGCGGTAGCCATTACATCTATCAACTTAAAAAAACAAAATAAAATAAAGGTCAACCCTTTGCTCTTCTGTTGTTCGGTGGCTGAACAGAACTCGGTCATATTTGGTAACAGCGAAAATAGCAATACCTATTGCTCATCATGTTTCAAATTTGGTTAAAATGCTATCAAATTTAATTAATCTCATACGAGAAAGGCTTAAACATCCTTGGAATAGTACTCATTTGCAGCTAGCAGGAGTTGAATTGTTCATTGGTTTACTGGTTCACTAGTTCATCGGGGTTGCTGCAATAGCCGTCATGCCCAACTTGATTAGGTATAAACCTCGTAGGTCTTAAAGACCTACGAGGTTTGCAAGCTCTCTTGGACGTCATCCCAAATTTATTTCGGGATCGTAGTTTACTAATGTAAGAAACCTCCTCCTGCCCCCTCCTAGAGGGGGATATGATAATTGCTAATACAACATTTCTCTTAATAGTGGTAAGATAAAAGGGGATTTCAAGGTTAACACCAGCATTTCCTAAATACTTCTCTTTCCCTAAAAGGGAGAGAAACCGCACAACGGAGAGAGAGGGTACTCTTTTTAAACCTCGTAGGTTTTAAAAACCTACGAGGTTTGTAAGCTGGACTGAACGTCCTATATGTATTAACCTCCCCCTTCCAAAGGGGGATACGGAAGAGCACGTTAGAAAGGATAGATTAGAAGCAGAATAGTTAAGTGCTATTAAAATAAAAATATTAGCAGTTCTCCTCTCTCCCTGTGAGGGAGAGAGGGTCGTTCAACAAAATCAAAAGCATTATACCGAAAATCAAAAGCCCGTGGAAAAAGCTTGCGCTAACTTCACCTTTCGTTAACTAACAAAAATATAAACCGACTTATTGAGCTTTAATGAAAAAGACCTTTAGGATTTTACTAACGGCTACTGCTATTGCCTACGGCGGATACGCCCATAGCCAAACGACTGACCAAACCCAAAACAAATGGCTGGCAAAAGCTACCGATGTGATTGCCTATCAACTGAAACAAGCAAGCAACAAATACCAACCTGGTAAAAATCCACGTTCAACTAATCCTGATGGAACCGTAAGATTGGCCAATTATAAAGACTGGACTACTGGCTTTTTCCCAGGCTCACTATGGTATGGTTACGAACTTACAGGCAACAAAGAACTGGCTGCTCAAGCGAAGCGATTCACTTTAGCGCTCGATTCGGCAAGATATATTAAAGATACACACGACGTTGGCTTTATGTTATACTGCTCTTACGGCAATGCCTATCGTATTACAGGCGACAAAGCTTATTTACCTGCACTGGCGGATGGTGCAAATCACCTGAACAAACGTTTTGATGCCAAAGTGGGCGCTATCCGTTCATGGGATTTTACCTGGTGGCATTTCCCGGTCATTATTGATAACATGATGAATTTAGAATACCTGTACTGGGCTGCTAAACAATTCAATCAGCCTAGCTATGCCATTGCCGCCAACACGCATGCTCTCACCACTATTAAAAACCATTTCAGAAAGGATTTTAGCTCCTACCACGTGGTAGATTACGACCCTAAAACTGGGAAAGTATTGGCTAAACGTACACATCAAGGCGTTACCGACGATTCTGCATGGGCACGTGGACAGGCTTGGGCACTTTATGGTTATGCCATGTGTTACGAAAACACCAAAAACCCTGTATTTTTAACGCAAGCTGAACAAGTGGCCAAGTTTATCATGAACCATCCACGTATGCCTAAGGACAAGGTTCCAGTTTGGGATTTTGATGTTCACAATGCTTTAGATACCGAAGAAAGAGCTCCTAGAGATGCTTCTGCTGCCGCAATTATGGCTTCGGCACTACTTAATTTAAGCACACAGGTAAAGGATGGACAAAAGTACTTTAACTACGCCGAAGAAATGTTGCAATCTTTGTCTTCTGATAATTATCTGGCCAAGGCGGGAGAAAACAATTTCTTCATTTTAAAGCATAGTGTAGGCGCTTTTCTATATAATTCAGAAATAGATACGCCTTTGGATTATGCAGACTATTATTATCTTGAAGCATTAAAAAGATACGTTACCATTAAAGGGCAAAATAAACCAACCAAGAAATAAGCTTATTTATCCTCCCTCATGAATTTGCTAAGAAAATTTTTCACCTGCATTGCCATATTGGTTTTAGCCAACAATGGTTGGGCGCAGGAACAGGCCATTACCAAGGAGAGCTTTGCCAACATCAATTTGGATGACCCAGCCCTACAAAAAGTAAAGGCAGCGTTTGTACAAGCTAAATATGAGGCTGCAGCAAGTGCTTTGTTGCAATACTATCGTGAACGCACTAAGGTTCGTCACCTTAATTTTAACAGCGACGATCATTTGAAGTTTGCTGGCAAAAAGGTAAATACCGAAACAAAACAGTTGGCAGACAATATCCTACTTCACCAATTTAAACCCCACAAAGGCTACCCTACGTACGATTATGGCAAAGACATTAACTGGCAATATCGGCCAGTGAAAGACCAATTGCTAACCACCTTTTTGCATAGAACCGCCTTTTGGGAAAGTCTAGGTTTAGTATACCGAAGCACTGGCGATGAGCGCTATGCCAAAGAATGGATTTTTCAGGTACGCGACTGGATTAAGAAAAACAAACAAGGCGCTTATGCGGATGATAAAGACTATGCATGGAAAGCTTTTGTGGTTTCTTTTAGACTTAATCATTGGAGTGGCCTATTCAACCTATTCCTTCGCTCCCAAGAATTTAGTCCTGCCTTTTTAATGGAGTTCTTAAAATCATATGACGAGCAGGCTAATTATGTGATGGCCAATTATACCGATATCGGTAACCATCGCTTGTATGAAGCCCTACATTTGATGTATGCTGGTAGTAACTTCCCAGAACTGAAACAAGCTGCTGCTTGGCGAAAAAGTGGGATTGAAGTACTCAATGCAGATATTGAAAAACAAGTATTGCCCGACGGGATACAATTTGAACTTTCGCCTGGTTATCACATTGGCACCATTAAGATTTTCTTGGATGCTTTACGAATCGCCCAATTGGCAGGCATTGCCAATGAATTTCCAAAAAGCTATAGCCAATTGGTAGAAAAGATGGTACTAGCCGTTGGCAAATACTCGTTTCCGGATTACACTTACCCTTTGTTTGGCAACGCTTTCGCCACCAACAAAGAAGTAATGCTCAAGAATTACAAAGAATGGGCACAAGTATTCCCCAACAACAAAGTGATTGAATATTATGCTACCGATGGCGCAGCTGGCGAAAAACCCAATTACCTTTCCAGTGCTTTACCCAACGCCGGCTTTTATGCCTTTAGAAACGGATGGAACAGCAACGCAACCGTAATGCAAATTAAGGCTGGTCCGCCTGCAGGATTCCACTCACAACCTGATAATGGAAACTTTGTGCTTTGGGTAAAGGGCCGTAATTTTACGCCCGATGCGGGAAGCTTTGTATATGCTAATGTTGGCGGACAGGAAAACACCAAAAGGGATTGGTACCGTAGCACCAAAGCACATCAAACGCTTACCCTCAACAATAAGGATATTGTGAATGATGCTAAGCTGTTAAAATGGCAAACCAGCGATACGCTCGACGTACTGAGTTACCTCAACCCAAGCTATCCAAATTTGCAACACCAACGTATTTTGCTATTTGTAGACCACAGCTATTTCATCATCATGGATGTTGCCTCAGGCAAGGAAACTGGCACATTGGGTATCCATTTTAATTTAAAAGAGGATAACGAACCAGCTTTTGACGTGAATAATCACCGTGTTTATACCACCTACACTGATGGGAATAACCTGTTAATTCAATCTTTCAATAAAGAAACAAGCTTGAAAAAGGAAGAAAGCTTCGTATCCTATGAATATCAAAAGGAAACGCCTAGAACCGCATTTGTATTCGAAAAACCGAAAGCTAATGAGACTGCACAAAATTTTATCACCGTAGTTTATCCTTATCAAGGAAAAGCAGCACCTATGATAAAAATTACCCCAAATGTTCAACACAATATCGCCCAAGGAAATATTGATTTAAACGTTAATATCGCGGGCAAAATCAAACACATCAAACTAAAACTTTAAACCAATATACCAGATGAACAAAAAATCATTCATATCATGTTGCGCTCTTTGTTTATTGGTGCTTTTTTCAAAGGCACAAAGCAAAATTAGCAAAGAGAGTTTTCAGGTAGTCAACTTGGATTACCCTGGATTGGAAGTTGTAAAAAAGAACTTTGAAGCTGGCAACTATGAGAAAGCCGCTGATGCTTTATTGAGCTACTACAAACTTAGAAACGCCAAAAAAGAACCCGACTTTAGCAATGCGGAAGCCATTATAGATGTTAAACAACCTTTAAACAAAAACACTAAAGCTACTGCCGACAGTGCCCTTTTACACCGCTTTCAACCGCATAAAGGCTATGGTTTCTTTGACTACGGAAAAGACATCAACTGGCAAAACTGGCCAGTAAAAGATAACGAAGTACGTTGGCAACTACACCGTGTAAGATGGTGGCAAGCCATGGCTTTAAGCTATTACAGCACTAAAAATGAGGCCTACGTTAAAGAATGGATGCTTCAGTTTTTGGACTGGGCCAAAAAAAATCCATTGGGATTATCGAAAGATAATGACCGTTTTGCTTGGCGTCCTTTGGAAGTATCAGATAGGATACAAAGTTTAGTGCCTACTTTTGATATTTTCGTGAAATCGTCAAATTTTGATGCCGCTTTTTTAATGGCCTTTTTGAACAGCTATCACCAACAAGCCAACTACCTCCCTTCTAATTACGCCGATGTGGGTAATCACCGCCTATTTGAAGCACAAAGGGTATTGTTTGCTGGCGCATCTTTCCCTGAATTTAAAGATGCCCAAGCGTGGAGAAAAAGTGGTATAGAAGTGTTAAATACGGAAATTAAAAAACAGGTATATCCTGACGGAATGCAGTTTGAGCTTTCTCCTGTTTATCACGCTGCCGCGATAGACATCTTTCTAAAAGCCTATCGCTCTGCGCAAAAAGCCAATGTAGCGCATGAGTTCCCAGAAACTTATAAAAATACCGTAGAAAGTATGGTTTTGGCTTTTGCCAGTATCCTATTCCCAGATTACAATGCCCCAATGTTTGGCGACTCATGGGTAGCCGAAAAAAGAGTAAGACTTAGACAGTTCAATAGCTGGCTGGAAGCATTTCCAAAAAATGAAGTCATCCGCTATTTTGCCACTGAAGGCAAAGAAGGCAAAGCGCCCAACTTCCTATCTAAAGGCTTAACCACCGCAGGTTTTTATACTTTCCGCAATGCTTGGCAAGACCCTGCAACGGTGATGGTGTTAAAGGCTAGTCCTCCGGGAGAATTCCATGCCCAACCTGATAATGGTACTTTTGAGCTTTGGAAAAACGGTCGCAATTTTATGCCTGATGCAGGGGTATATGTGTATAGCGGCGATGCCGAAATCATGAAACAAAGGGAATGGTACCGTCAAACACGTTTGCACAACACCTTAACCCTCGACAATAAAAACATGGTGATTACCAAAGCGCAATTGAAACAATGGAAAACCAGTCCTAATCTTGACCAACTGACCTATGTAAACCCAAGCTACCCTGAACTTGAGCACCAACGTACGGTACTTTTTGTCGACAAAGAATATTTCATCATTATTGATCAAGCCGTTGGAAAAGCCACTGGAAAAATAGGCGTTCATTTTCATTTAAAAGAAGATAGCAAAGCCACTTTAAACGCTGGTGGAAATAGCCTACAAACTCATTATGCGGATGGCAATAATCTATTCATCCAATATTTAGGTAGGGACCAAGCTAGTTTAAGTGCCGAGCCAAGTAAGGTTTCCTATGAATATAGAAAGGAAATGGACCGACCTGCTTTTGTATTTGAGAAAAACAAGGCCGATGGCAATACACAAACCTTCGTTTCGGTGGTTTACCCTTTCCAAGGGCAAAAAGCACCAGCAATTAGTGTGAAAGAAAATGCTGGGAATGATTTCTCCAAAGGGCAAATCAACCTTAGCGTTACGATTAACGGTAAAACCAAAAGCATCAAATCATTGTAGAACTAACTAGCGGTAAAATGGAAATGAAGAGTTTTATTTATCTAGCTGTTGCGGGCATCATTGCCTGCACAGCATGTGGCAAAAGTGACCATCCAAACGCTTCACCAGAGAAAAAAGAGCCTATTAATCCAAGTGGACAAAACAGTACCATTACCAATAGCGATACCATTTTAAATGTAACCTATGAAACAGGTACTTTAAATAGTGGCTATCCAGATATTGTGGCGACCAAAGCTACTGCAACCGATGCCGTTAGCTTGCTTAGTCCAGGCCGCAGTGGCAATTACGCCATTTCGCACAAAGTGACTTTGGGGAATGCTGACTACTATTCTAATGAGGCTTATCGTAGCGAAGCTGATGCCATTAATATCAACGATGCGCTATTTTTCCCTGGACAGGAACGTCGTTACGAGTTTAGTCTTTACTTAAAAGATTGGGAGCAATGGAATGCTGCCAATCCTCCCTATGGGGATAATATTTATCAGTTAAAAGTATCTGGTGGCGATCCTGTCCCCGTAAGATTGCTTACTAAACGCCACGCCATTGTGGTAAGATACGACGCTACAGGAAATGGTATTGTAATTGCCGATTTCCGCTCACAGATTAACAAATGGATTGATTTCCGTATTGATGTGAAATGGACTTTGGATAACACAGGATATTTCAAAATATACACCAAATACCAAGGGGAACAGGATTTCACCCTTCGTTTCCAAAATTTAAATGCCCGCACATTTACAGGCACACAATTAGCCAATGGGCAAAAGGGATATATTAAATGGGGTGTTTACCGTGAAGCTGGAGAAGACAGCAATGGGAATGTGATATTGACCGACAATGTGCTTACCCGAGTGGCTTACCACGACAACATCAGAATCATTAAATTGAATTAATGATGATTATCGTCAGGCTTACGAAGTTTTGAGAACTTCGTAAGTCCTTTAAAAAAATCAACAATAGCCAAGGGCCTATTTTCTAACGCCCATAATATGTCACCCTTTCAGGGTTTAGGGGAATTTTGCTTATTAAAAGCTAGAAGAATTTCACCACTTCGTGGTTGCGCTAAGCTCGAAAGGTCATCCTAATTCCAAAAAAACATCGATTATCATTATCCAGCCACCAATATTTGTGCACACACCAAGTCCGAACGACTATAGCACGAAAAACAACATGTGCATTTTAACCACGAAGTGGTGACATAGACCAAAAGGCCATACCAATTCCAAAAAACATCGATTATCATTATCCAGCCACCAATATTTTGCGCACATACCAAGTCCGAAGGACTGAAATAGCTATAGCACGAAAAACAAAATATTCATTTTAACCAAGAAGTGGTGACATAGATTAAAAGGTCATGCCAATTCCAAAAAAAAACATCGATTATCATTATCCAACCACCAATATTTGTGCACACACCAAGTCCGAAGGACTGAAATAGCTATAGCACGAAAAACAACATATTCATTTTAACCACGAAGTGGTGACATAGACCAGAAGGTTATAAAGAGAATGCTAACAATCGTTAGGAGACAGCAGTCACACAGGCTTACGAGTCTCGAAAAACTAAAATTTTATTTAGCCTTTCTAGCTTGCTCTAAAAGCCATTGTGCTACATCAGCGGCAGCTTTATCGTTTTCAAATCTGGCAGGCAACCTTCCGTTGGTATATTCGTTATACAACCAAGGGTCACCCACTGCTAAAACTGCTCCTTTGCCATATTTAACTGTCACCATTGCATTTTTACCATCCTTAGTGGTAAGCAATGGCCCTGCCGTATGCTGAATGGCTATAGATGCCGCATTTTTAATGAAAATATATTTAGACGTTTTAAACAAACTGCTTCCCGAGGTAGAAAGTCCACCATCATCAAAATGCTCGTCATCCTTCACTCCTAAAATAATATCACTATTGAAGGTAAATCCAAATTTTGCTGTAAGAATGTTAAAGTGCTTTAAATCGGCATTAGCCTCATCGTTCCCCATCAATAACAATACGCCACCAGCTTTCACCCAATCTACAATAACTTGCGCACCCTTCTCATCCATGTAGTTAGGGCTTGGATTATCGCCTAAATGATCAGGGTCTACAATGATATAAACATCCGTTTTTTTAAGGTTCTGTGCCGTAGGTTCTTGAGCGAGCGTGGTCAATGCCCTTGCACCATTCTTCAGAAATATATCCCCAAGAATAGAAAAGCCCGACATTTCGTGGTCTGTCCATAAATAATGGAAAGCCTCGGTTCTACCATCTTTTGTCTTTCTGGTTTCCCTGTTGTAATAATTATCAACGGTTACGTTTTGTGCGTAGGCCGTTAAACCCATAAACAACGCCACTAAAGCGATGCTAACTTTCTTCATTTTAATCATTGGATGAGTATCTAGTGTTAATTCTTAAATGGTGTTACCTTCCTCTAATTTAGTAGGCAAATAGATAGTTTCAAAATCTGTTTGGGCAGGATGCTTGATTAACTGCAACAATTGCCCTACAGCAGCCATTCCTACCTGATAAGCGGGCTGTACAATCCTTGTCGGATTTCCGATCAGAATATCGGAAAGTTCACTATTACAAAAACCAATCAATGGAATATTGATCTGTAATTTATTCAAACATCTGATGGTCGTAGTGGTAAAGGTATCAGTAGTGGCAAATATGGCATCAAATTGGGGCCTGCTTTTTAATCGCTTGACAAATACTTTTTCCAATTGTTGCGCAAGCTGTTCCCTATGTGTAGGATCCACGTTAACCACTTCGCACTCATGTTCATTTGCAGTGAGTAAATCCATGGTACTTAAAAAGCCCTCTACCCGCTCCCTGCTTAACCATACCTCTTCCAAGCAACCAATCACCAGCACCCTTTTCATGCCTTTGTCTAAAAGATACTTGGCCGAAGTTTGTGCTCCCAAAAAATTATCTACCGCCACTTGGTGCGTTTTAATCTGCCGACTGATTCGGTCAAACAACACAATAGGTAAACCTTTAGCCTGTTGCTCCACCAAATAACCTAAATCAAAACTATTAAAGCTTGGCGAAATCAATAAACCATCAATACCATTGTGCAATAGTCGCTCTACACATTCTTTTTCTGCCGTAAAACTGCCTTTGCTTTGCATCACCAAAAATTGGTAGCCTGCTTCATTACAACCATCGTAAACCCCGTTGAGCACCTGTGCCATAAAAGGTTTATCCATGGCACAAATTACCACACCAATGGTTTTGGTATTTCCTTCCCGTAAACTTTTGGCATACCGGTTTACGGTATAGCGTCGTTCTATGGCATAATGTTTTACCCTTTCCTTGGTTTTTTGGCTGATTTGATAATTATCCGATAGTGCTCTGGAAATAGTCGAAGTAGATAATTGTAGTTCGTGGGCCAATTGCTTTAAAGTTGTCTTTCTCATCGCCTCCTCATTTTAATGCCATCATTAGCAATAACAAAATTAGCGACAAGCAAAGGCCATGGGTTTCAATTTGGTTCAAATTGCTATCAACCTCGTTGAATTTGGGATAGTGAACTAGTCCTTTACGCACCTAAAGCCTAAATTATTGGAAGCACTATTTACTTCACCTCTTCCCCTACTACCTGCTTTATATCGATTGCAATATTCATCACTACACATAAAAGAACCACCTCTTTGTACATGTTTAACTAAACCAGGCTCTTGCGGATCAGCACTATCCCGAGGTCCCTGTGGATTTTCTTTTGGACTGTACTGATAATAATCGGGGCGGTAAAAATCATGACACCATTCCCAAACATTGCCTTCCATATCGTACAAACCAAAGGCATTGGCAGGGAAAGATTTTACTGGAGCAAGGTTTTTAAATCCATCTTCCATACTATTTTCATTTGGGAATTTTCCTTGAAAAATGTTGGCTGGCCATTTTCCTTGAGGAGCTTGTTCTTCCCCCCAATAATAGGTAACATTTTGCTTGCCTGCTCTGGCAGCATATTCCCATTCCGCTTCTGTTGGTAAGCGTTTACCCGCCCATTTAGCATAGGTTTGCGCATCAGTATAGCTGACATGTACCACAGGCTCATTATCAACGGCAGTACGTTCATCTCCGAACGGATGTTTCCAATAAGCTCCTTTTACATACTTCCACCATTGCAAGGGTTGGTCAAGACCTACTTCCATTTCCTGCGGAGAAAAAACTGCAGAACCAGGCACTAAGTTTTCTACGGGAACCCCTGGAAAGTCCTTAGGGTTTATTTCTCGTTCGGCTACGGTAACATAACCTGTTGCACGAACAAATGCTTCAAACTGGGCATTGGTCACTTCATGTTCATCCATCCAAAAACTGTTCACCTTTACCTCATGCAAAGGCTGTGCATCAACAAAGGCAGCATCTTGAGAACCCATGGTAAACTCGCCACCTTGTATCCATACCATGCCTTCTTTTTTGATGATTTCTTTAAGTGGTCTTTTTTGCTCGTTTTTGGTTCTAATACATCCCAAAAAAGTTAACACAAACGCCAGCAAACACCAACTCAGATTTTTACACATGAAATGATCTATTTTTTAGGGCTAAGCTACAAGAAATTAAACCTGATCAAATGCAATATTGTGCAATATGCTTTTAATTTGGTTGAATGATGCCCCTTCTCAGTGCATAAAACAGCTACTAACGACTTCTATAAACCTCGTGGGTCTTAGAGACCTACGAGGTTTGTACCCAATCAAGCTGGGCATGACGGCTATTGCAACAAAACCAATAAACAAGTGAACCAACTTAAGGCCAAATTTCCGAATGATCTTCTTCAAAGGTGATTTTTGCAATCACTTCGTCCGCCCTATCGTCGCTATAAATTCCGAAACCATTTACAAAAATGCCTTTGGCGCCATCTTTTACGTTACGCATGGCATACAAAATGGCTTCATCATCTGGATCGTTCTGTCCGGTAAAGCGGTAAATTTTATCGATAACGATATCTGACAGGTTGACTTTTTCCCCACCATCACGATAAGAAATGTTCTCTTCCAGTAAATTGAAATCTTCTACATAACCTCTTCCCCGCAATACTTCCATCACTTCCGACAATGTTTTTTCTGTACGTATCATAAATCCATATCAATTAAACCACTACTCTCTAAGTTAGTTAAACCTATTTATAGCGCAAAATTATAGCCTACCCTAATGCCAACAAATTTGATATCATAGATGTCGTCTTTTAAATCGGAGCTTTGGTATTTTACGCCTAATTCAATTTGATTGATCATGTAACCTGCTCCAACTGCCCAACCAAAAGCGGTTTGACTGCCGCTGGCCTTTACGCCTGATGCGCTTTTTCCAGAAATCCTATTGATCGAAATTCCTGCTTGAGTATCTAAAATGATTTTACCAAAAAGATAGCGATATCCCGTATAAATAGGAATGGCCGAGTAAGAGCCACTTGCTCCTGCGGGAAGGTCCTTCAAACCAAAACGGTTGTAACCTGCCTCTAAAGTAACCTGATGCGGACTGCTTTTGCCGCCAATGCCATATATTCCCTTTAAACTACCACCAAAACCTGTGTTGGCAATCTTATTTAATTTTTCGGTTGGAAAAGCTACACGAGCACCAACCTGAATAGCGTTTGTTCCCTTTTGGGCACTAACTGCCGAAAAGATAAAAATCGAAGCGGAAAGGAGTAAGAGTTTTTTAATCATCTGATGTTAATTTTTGGATGAGGATTTATGTTAAATTTTATTTTTCTTTTGTTCAGCTGTATGTACAAATACCTCTTGCTTTGGATATGGAATTTGAATGGCATTTTTAATGAATAGCTGATTGATGGCTACAATCACATCGCTTTTGATCTCGGTAAATTGCTTCGTTTGTCGGCTCCAATAAAACACCTGCATTTCCAAAGCTTCTGGGCTAATATCTTTAAAGAATACCGTGGGTTCTGGATGTTTAATTATCCGTTCATCGGCCAACAGTAACGCTAAAATGTCTTGCTGTACTTTTTGCAGGTTGGCGCCATGGGCGATGTGAAGGATCACAGATGCTCGTCGTTTACTACCACCACTCGACCAGTTAATCAAATGCGAATTCAACAAATCACCGTTAGGCATCACAATCTCCGCACCGTCAAAAGTAGTGATGATGCTACTGCGGAAACCAATGGATTTCACCGTACCGCTTTTGCCCGCTACTTCTACTTCATCTTCCAAGTTCAATGGTTTTTCAAAAGCAATGACTAATCCGCTGACCAAATTATTCACTAAAGATTGCAAACCAAAACCAATACCTACCCCTAAAGCTCCCAGTACAATTGCAATTTTATCAATAGGGATACCTACCGCGGCAAATGCCAAAAACAAGCCCAAAAGGATAATGGTAATCCGAATTAACAAAATCCAGCTTCCAATCCCTTTTCTTCCATCTTGTTTAGAAAAAGTGCGTTTATCTACCGCAAAGAAGGAAACTACTTTAGAAATCACCACCGAGGCCGATACCACAAAGAAGAATAAAATCAGGTTACTGATACTGAAATTATAACTTCCTATGGCCCGTTGATCGAAGAAGAAATTGCGTACAGGCTCTACAATAAAAGCATAAGCAGGAAAATTTCTTCCGAACAAGATCAACCAACCGATTACCAGTAGCACATAAAGTAACATAGGTGCCTTTTGCCCTACCCTATCAAAATTCATGAAGAATAGGCTTTTGTCTTGTCTAGCATAAAGATTGAATGCCAATTGCAAACCTTGGTTAATCAACCTTACCATCCACAAAAACATAATGGCAATGATGACGTTTACATAACCAGCCACCAATAAGGATTTAGCTAAATTATAACTACCCAATACATTAAACAACAAGGCAAAAATCTCTAACACTACCATCAACCCTATGGCATAAACAATGAGGTGCTCCTTTAATTCCTCGCGTTTTCCTTTCTTAAAAATCAAGAGACCCAATACCAAACCTGCACCCGACAAAAAGAACATGTACCATCTTTCGGTACCCGAAGCTTGAAGAATCAGGTTATCAATAGCCGATAATACAAACAACGACAACATGCCCAACCAAGCGTACATCCAAAACTTGGTGATATAGCCTCTCATCAAAAGCGTAAGCGATCCAGCGGCAATGAGCCAAAAGCACAAACTAAAGATAAAAGGAGGGGCATTGAACAGGAACTGTGCTAAATTGGCAATGATAAAAACTGCCGAGAGCAAAGGATGCCTGATGATCAAATGTTCCTTACCAATGGCTTGGCCATCAGTCTCTTTACGATAAGCGCCTTTAAGTGACAAAACAAAGGAACAGCAAACCAGTAACAACAATAAAACACAGGCCAAAATACCCACATTGCTAATGGTAAAGAAGCGTAAAATCAATTGGTTTTTTTGTATGGAATAATCAATAATCTGCCCAAACGGTCTAAAGATCTCCGAAGATTCCCAAATGTAGCTCAATTCTGGATGGAACAGTTGATCTGCCATTTGCTGCTGAAAATGCGTGACTTCATCGAGATGACTTTCCAAACTATAGGTTTGTAAGTTAGCCTGATTTTGTAATGCTTGAGTTTGTACAATCGACTGGTCAATCACGCTATCAATAGGAGCTACTTCTCTAGCTAATACCACTAAGGCCTGCATATATTTCGATAACTTCACCGAATCTTTAGAGAAGCTGAACAGTTCCTTGGTTTTGGAAAGAGAATCGATTTGATATTTAAACTGTGAAAGCTGCTTTTTGTGATTGTCTAACTTGGTTTTCTGCAAATTGCATCGCTCCAATAAAGCATTAAGCAACTTTTGGGTCGACACCAAGTTTCTATAAGTCTTAGGAATGTCCCTATTTGCAAAGACACCATCACCCGCTAAATTTGCATGCTTTGCAATCAAGGAAAGTTCGTTTTTAGCCGCCAGGGTATCTAAACCTGTCCGAAGATAAAGCTTAGCTTTTTGGATGTTTTTTTTGATTTCTACCAGCGTAGCTTCCTGCACCTGCTCGGCCTTATCCGCTTCAAAATCCGCAGCACTGCTTAAAGCAGAGGTTTTGGCAAATTCCTGCATCTTGGCCACGAAGCTTTTTGCACCTGCAGTATCTTTTTGATTTGATTTATTTGCTTGGCCGTAAGCCATACTAAACATCCCAACTAAAAGAAGTAATACGTTGATGATACGGGATAGCTGAGGCTGCATATGAATTCAAATAAATAGAATAGCTTTTAAGCTAATCAATGCTATGAAAATAAAAAAATATTCGCTAAAAGAGTAATTTTTAAAACCTTAAAAAGTAAATTTATAGCAAACAAAAATAACCAGCCCATGAGCAGACCTCTCCTTTTGCTGTTAGCGATACTACTCTCTATCAGCGCTTTTGCCCAAACTCCTGTCGACGTAATACTGAAAGTAAATGGCGACGAAATGAAAGGTAAGATCACCAAAATTACCGACACCGATCTCACGTTTATTTACAGTGGCGAAACCTTGGAATACACGGTTAAAAAATCGGATATTTTAAAAATTACCCATTCAAGTGGAAGGGTAGAAATTGTCAACCAACCTCCCTTACCTTCTGATATTCGTAAAAACGACCAAATCGTGATGAAAGGCACTCCCGCCGAACATCATAATCGTATTGCCATACTTCCTTTTCATTACCTCATGGAGAACCAACCCGGTGCAGATGAAATAGGACTAAGTGCTCAACAAGACACCTATGCCTTTTTATCACAACACTCTGCAGGCTATACCTTAATTGACCCTAGAACAACCAACGCACTATTGGCCAAAGGCGGGGTAACCAAGGATAACATTACCGGCTTTACCATGAATGAATTGTGTAATATCCTTGGGGTAGAATATATCATTGACGGTACCGTTAAACAAAATAAGGCCTCACAAACCAGTTACAGCAGCGACAACTCAAACACCAATGTGAAAAGAAACGGAAATGATAAGGTGACCAAAGTCAATACCTACGGTTCAACCTATTCCAATGCCGAACAACGTTATGATGTTTCGGTGAGCTTAAGCATTTACAACGACAACAATGCCAACATCTACAATCAAAGCCATAGGGCATTTTTCTCCAATACTGATGGTGGTTTTGGCAGTCCATTACAATACCTTTTAAAGCGCTGCCCTTTATACCGTAAATAAGCCCAAACTATATGAAAAAGCTGTTTCTTTCTTTATTGATGACCTCCTTAGGCTGTGTGGCCTTTGCCCAAAAGAGCCTAGTGCTACAAACCCTAAAAAAGTATAATGTTAGCGAAGAGGTGCTGAACCCAAATTTGAAAGATAATTTAGAAAAGTATGCACACGACGTGCAAAGAACGGTAACCATTAACGATAAGGACAAGGTGTATATTTCCAGTTTCGACCCCAACAAACAAGATCCACCACAATGGACTTTAGTTTCGGTAAACGGAAAAAACCCTTCAAAGGGCGAGCAAAAAGCTTTTGATAAGGAACACAATCAGAAGACCGATTTCAAGATTGATGACAATTCCTACAAAATTACCAAAGATGATGGAAGTACTTTAGAAATCACTTATCAATATGACCCAACTACTGTAGATAGCGACCATGGCTTTTTCAAGGACTGCTTATTTACGTTGCACATTAATGCTAAAACGGGAAGGTTAGAGAAAATGACCGAAGTAAACTTGAAGGATCTGAGGATTAAAATCCTCAAGGCAACCAAGCTTACTACCGAAGTAACTTATCAATATATTGAAAAGGATAAAACTTATGTTCCTGTGAACGATCGTGTAGAAGTAGTGATTAAAATGTTGGGCAACGAAATGCCAATGATTACTACCGACAAGTACACTTTGAAACCCTAAGTGTACATTGATCGTCCATTATTTAACACCTACAAAATTTCGTCGTCGCAAGGCATGAAACAATCTTAAAGCGATAGCTTTTAATCTTTTTTAATCTCGACAATAGTCGTAAGATTGCTTCGTTCCTCGCAATGAGGGACTATAGTTCTAAGTTTCGAACATATAAAAAGGCCGCTGGATATCCAGCGGCCTTTTTTTGATTCCTACTATAGATTATGTTTTGCTCATCAAGCGAGATTGATGATAGAGGAAGTTAAATCTAGCAATATGCAATACCGAAATCCCTTGTGGACACTCTACCTCACAAGCTTCGGTGTTAGAACAATGTCCAAAACCTTCTGCATCCATTTGTTGCACCATGGCATCCACTCTTTTCGCCGTTTCCAGCTTGCCTTGTGGCAATATGGCCAAATGAACTACTTTGGCAGCCGTAAATAAGGCCGCACTGGAGTTTTTACAAGTGGCCACACAAGCACCGCAGCCAATGCATGCCGCTGCGTCAAAAGCTGCTTCGGCCGTTTCATGAGCAATGGGAATACTGTTGGCTTCAGGTGCCTGTCCCGTAGCAGCAGATATGAATCCACCCGCTTGTATAATCCTATCGAAACTGCCCCGATCCACTTTCAAATCTCGTAAAACGGTGAAAGCACTTGACCTAAAAGGCTCTACATAAATGGTTTCCCCATCTTTAAAACTGCGCATATGCAACTGGCAGGTGGTGGTATTGGCCAAAGGTCCATGGGCACGACCATTGATCATCATGCCGCATTGCCCGCAAATCCCCTCTCTACAATCATGGTCAAATTCAATGGTTCTTTCCCCTTTTTCGATCAATTGCTGGTTCAACATATCCATCATCTCTAAAAAAGACATGTGCGTAGTAACCCCATCCAATTGATAATCAACAAGCCTGCCCTTTTCCGAAGCATTTTCTTGTCGCCATATTTTCAAGTTCAACTTCATGGTTTCCTTTATTTATAGCTCCTAACTGTTAAACTCACTCTTTCGAAGGTTAAAGGCTCTTTGTGCAACACATGTTGCTCATTTTCACCCTTCCACTCCCAAGCAGAAACGTAGGCATAATGTTCATCATCACGTACTGCCTCTCCATCAGCCGTTTGGTATTCTTCCCTAAAATGCGCCCCACATGATTCTTCTCTCTGTAAGGCATCTAAGCACATCAGCTCTCCAAGCTCCAGATAATCGGCCACCCTGCCCGCTTTTTCCAGTTCGCTGTTCAAATGCTCGTCACCTGTGATTTTTAAATCAGTGTAGAATTTATTTCTTAGTGCCTTTATGTCTTCAATAGCTTGTTGCAAACCCTCCTTACTTCTCGAAAGTCCGCATTTATCGTAAAGCAATTTGCCCAATGTTTTATGGAAATGATCGACCGAAAAATTGCCCTTGCTTTCCATTAACTGCTGAAGCTTAGCTTTTACTTGTGCTTCTGCCTCATCAAATGCAGGGTGCGATGTTTTAATCCGTTCCGCTTTTAGCTCATCGGCCAAATAATTTGGGATGGTATAGGGAGCAATAAAATAACCGTCTACACAGGCTTGCAAAAGTGAATTGGCACCTAGTCGGTTAGCCCCATGATCCGAGAAATTGGCTTCGCCCAAGGCAAATAAACCTTGAATAGAAGTCATCAACTGATAATCTACCCAAAGTCCACCCATGGTGAAGTGGGCCGCTGGCGAAATCAACATGGGCTGCTCATAAGCATTAATCCCCGTGATTTTCTCGTACATGGTAAACAGGTTACTGTACTTCTCTTTGATTTTTGCTTTCCCCTGTGCTTTAATGGCTCTTGAAAAATCCAGATAAACCGCATTCTTCATTGGGCCAACCCCAAAACCCGCATCAATGCGTTCTTTAGCGGCACGTGAGGAAATATCCCGTGGAGAAAGGTTTCCAAATGCTGGATAACGTCGTTCCAAATAGTAATCTCTTTCTTCTTCTGGAATAAGACCTGCCTCTCGTTGTTCGCCGTCCTTGAGTGGCACCCAAATCCTGCCATCGTTACGTAGCGATTCGGACATCAATGTTAACTTGGATTGCTGCTCTCCTGATTGTGGCAAAGAAGTGGGATGAAACTGAATCCAGCTTACGCCCGACATTAGCGCTCCTTTTTTATGTGCCCGCCAAATGGCCGAACCATTACAGCCCATGGCCAAAGTAGAGAGGTAGTAGATTTTACCGTAGCCGCCAGTGGCCAATACCACTGCATCAGCAGCATGACGCTCTATTTCTCCAGTCACTAAATCTCTGGTGATAATGCCCTTGGCTTTTCCATCTATCAATACCAAATCCAACATTTCATGTCGGGTATAAGTTTTTACCTTTCCCAAACTTTCTTGTCGCATTAAAGCCTGATAAGCGCCTAATAGCAATTGTTGTCCCGTTTGTCCACGGGCATAAAAAGTTCTGGAAACCTGTACGCCACCAAAGGACCTGTTGTTCAAATAGCCCCCATATTCCCTAGCAAAAGGTACTCCTTGTGCCACCGATTGATCAATGAGTGCCAAAGAACATTCGGCCAAGCGGTATACATTGGCTTCACGGGAGCGAAAATCGCCACCTTTAATGGTATCATAAAACATCCGATAAACGCTGTCGCCATCGTTCTTGTAGTTTTTGGCAGCGTTTACGCCTCCTTGTGCCGCTACGGAATGCGCCCTTCTGGCACTGTCCTGAAAGCAAAAAGATTTAATTCGATAGCCTTGTTCGGCCAATGAAGCCGCACAGGAAGCACCAGCCAAGCCAGTACCTACCACAATCACTTCCATTTTTTGCCTATTGGCAGGATTAACCAATTTGGCTTTCTCCTTAAAATTGGACCATTTATCTTCTAAAGCTCCTTCTGGAATATTTGCATTTAAACCGTTCATGTCAGTTGCTTAAATAAACATAAATTGGCATGGCCATAAACCCTAGCGTAATGACCAGTGTATAAGCCCATGCCACCCATTTGGCCAACTTCACATATTTGGGATGATATAATCCTAAAGTTCTGATGGCACTAAAAAAACCGTGCAATAGGTGAAATCCCAAGGCCAACAAACCTACCTCATACAAAATCACATACCACAGTTCCTGATAGGCACTTATCACAATCGTATATAAATCCTTTTGCCCCTGCGCATCCAAAGGCAATTCCGTAAACTTATATTGATACCAAAAATCTTTCAGGTGAACAATCAGAAACAAGAAAATGATGGTACCCAATACACCCATGTTACGACTGTACCAAGGACTTACCGCTCCACGTTGGTCGTAAGCATATTTTACCCCATTGGCCTTCTGTTTTTTCAGAGAAAGAATAATGGCATAAATCACATGAGCAATAATGGATAGATAAAGTACATAGGAAATAACTTTAATGATGATGTTATTGGACAGTAATTGCGAATACCAATTGAACTGGATTCTGGCTTCTTCGGCGGGAAGAAAAAGCTGCAGATTGCCCAATACGTGAATCACCAAAAACACGCACAAAAAAAGTCCCGTTAAGGCCATCCAAAGTTTATAGGCCTGTGTTGTTGTTCCTTTAGCCTTTACCATAACCCAATTACTTTCCACCAAAGCCCGCCAATAACAAACCAAACCAACAAGAACAGCACGCTAATGAAAAAACCGTGCTTCCACCAATCTTTCATGTCTACGTAGGTGCTACCAAAGAAAATAGGTGCTGGGCCGTGACCATAGTGCGTTAAAGAACCCATCAAGGTAGCACAAGCCCCCAAGAAAATAGCCAACATGGTGCCAGGTACACCTACAGAAATACCCACGGCCAAAAATACCGAATACATTGCCGCAGCTTGAGCCGTTGCGCTGGCAAAAAGGTAATGACAATAAGAATAAACCAATATGATGATCGGAAAGGCCAATTGCCAACTAAAGGTGCTCATTTTAGTGCCTACTAAGTTGCCAAACCAACCGATAAAACCAAGGGAATTTAAATAGGAACCCATCATTACCAGCGAAGAGAACCAAACAATAGTATCCCATGCGCCTTTTTCCGATTTTACGTCATCCCAGGTTAATACACCACAAAGCAATAAAATAGACAAACCGATTAAAGCGCCAGTAGTGGCATCTACTGCAAACAAATTTCCAAATATCCATAACACTAAAAGGATGATAAAGGTGGCCACCATCAGCCATTCCTGTCTGGTTATGGGTCCCATTTCCTTTAATTTCTCCGCCGCTAAACGTGGCGCATCTGGCGTTCTTTTTAGTTCAGGTGCGTAAAATTTATAAAGGAAAAGCGGTGCCAATATAAAACAGGCTAAACCTGGAATTACCGCCGCCATGAACCAACTGCTCCACGTGATTGTAATGCCCAAATCTTTGGCAAATTTTTGCGCCATAGGATTACTGGCCGTAGCCGTTAAAAACATGACCGAGGTAATCATATTGGCATTATAGCTGCTCAAGGTTAAAAAAGACCCTATTTTACGATGGCTCTCTACATTTTCAGGGGTAGAACCCATGTTTACCGCAATGGATTTCATGATTGGGAAAATGACTCCGCCAGCCCTTGCCGTGTTACTGGGAATAGCTGGAGCAAGAATCAAATCGGCAGTATTGAGGCCAAAAGCCAGCCCTAGCGAACTCTTACCGAACATTCGGATAAAGTTATAGGCCAACCTGGTTCCTAGTCCTGTTTTTATAAATCCCCTAGCGATAAAGAAAGCAAGTCCAATTAACCAAATGGTGGAGTTTCCGAAACCACTTAAGGCGTTTTTGATGGATTGTGCAGGATCTCCAGGGGCCAACACTTGCGTAGCCGCACAAACGGTCATCCCAATCATGGCCATTGAACCCATAGGCGCCGCTTTAAGGATGATACCGATAATGGTAGCCGCAAAAATAGCCAGCAAATGCCAAGCATTGGGCTTAACACCTTCGGGAACTGGAATGAACCAGATAATAAGGCCAATAACTACGGTAATGGCCAGTGATTTTAGGTTAACTTCTTTCATAAACTAGGGTTTAAAAACGGACCTGCAATTGCAGGTAATAAAGATGACTATCGTAAGTGGTGCTTAGCGGAACATTGCGGTCATACAAATTGAGGGACACCCCCGTTTGAATGGCAGCATAAAAATCGTCGGCAAATACCAGTGAGATATTCGGAACAATATTCCTTCTCACATTTTTGTCGAGCTTATAGTTCAAATCAAGGTATTCATATCTCGAAGAAAACTCAATTCCTCGCAAACGAGGCATATTGCAATTGTAGCGTAAGATTGGAAACACGTAAAAACCATGCATCCGCACTTTAGAAAGGCTTGGCGCATTGGTGGTGAACGTATTGAACAATGACAGGTTACTTCCATTTTTATACTCGCCACTTAAGGAGAATTGCCACCTGTTTCCAAACTTATGCGTGGTCACCACATCAGCGCCCCAAGCATCACCTTGCCCATTGCCCATGCTACCTACCGCCGCATTCACCCCCACAATGAGCTTTTTGGCCAATTCGGCCTCAATACGCCCATAAAAATTTTTAGCGTCATCGTTATCGCTAGATTCGTTTCTATTATTTCCATTGTAAACCCCTAAATAATACCTGATGGGCATTTGGCCTGTTGAGGTCACATCACCAAAAAGGGATAAGCCTATTTGAAAACTTTGCCATCCACTGGCGCCAAAAGCATAATATTGGTTAGAATAGTCGAAGGTCCTAATCACATCCACAGGCAAGGCATCCTCTATCCCAAAGAAAGGCCTGAATTGGCCAGCCTGCACTTGAAAATGCTTGCTAAGGGTATATTTCACGTATGCATTTTCCAACACCTTATTGGCTGGATTGGAACTAAATTCTGCAAAGTTGAACATGATGTTCGCAGCAAAATGATCGTTCACGTTACCCTTCACCTGAAGCCTTACCCTTTTTAACAAAAAGGCATTGGTATTTTTGCTGGTCGATGCATCATTAAAATTCTTACCATTGATATCTATTTTATCAGAAAGAGAAGCGAGAAATCTGGTCTGTAATAAACCTGCAAAACCAATGGAACGTTTGTAGGTAGAATAGTTGGTGATGGTATCCCTATCGATGCCAGAAATATCAGTTTGCTGGGCGATCGCTGACAGTGAGAAAATGAACAAAAATGAAAATAGTAGACATTTTTTCTTCATAATGAGCGTGTTTGAATTGTTAATTCCCCAGGTCCCAAACGCCAAATTTCATCAGGTAGATCAAGGCCTGTGATCCAAGTTAACAATAAAATACTACTTCTAAAAGGAATATTTTATGATTAACAAAATGATCATATGCAATTCACCCAATCCTTTTAAGGCTGAATAGACGACTACAAGCCCTATTTACAGATAAAAGCCCAATTTTCAATAGCTGCTATTCAACTAGAGAAAATTGGGCTAAGGGTATGATAAAATAATTCAGATGTTAAGCGAAAACACTACCAAGGCAACGAAAAAGTTTTAACAAAAGTGAAACATTTGATGGCTTCTATTACTCCTTCCTTGATTCCCAAACCCGAATCTTTGATGCCACCAAAAGGCGAACTTTCTATGCGATAACCTGGAACTTCGTTTACGTTTACTGTTCCCACTTTTAGTTCTTTTACAAATCGCATGATGTATTGCATATTATTGGTCACTACGCCCGAAGACAAACCATAGGCTGTAGAATTGGACAGCGCAATGGCATCATCAATATCTTTAAAAGTAAGGATAGGCGCCAATGGTCCAAAAGATTCGTGCACCACCATATCAGCATCACGAGGAACGTCATCAATCACCGTAGGTTCCAGCAAAGCGCCTGTGCGTTTGCCACCCAGCAATACCTTAGCGCCTTGTGCTACTGCTTTTTCGACCACGCTTTCCAAATAAATGGCCGAAGCTTCATCGATCACCGTTCCCACTTTGGTATCTGCCGCTAACGGGTCGCCAGCCTTATATTTCTTCGCTATTTCCAAAAACTTCTCCAAAAAACGCTCTTTAACCTGCTCATGCACCAATATCCGTTTTACGGCAGTACAACGTTGCCCGCTGTTTCGGAAGGAACCTTCCGCAGCTAAATAAGCTGCTAAATCCAGATCTGCATCTTCCATAACAATGATAGGGTCGTTTCCTCCCAATTCCAAAATCACTTTTTTATAACCTGCTGTGGCCGCGATTTTTTTACCTACCGCTACACTTCCTGTAAAGGAAACAATATCCACCCGATCATCTTTAATTAAAGGTTCGGCAATTTCGTTTGTTGGCCCCAAAAGCACACTTAGCATGCTGTGTGGCAAACCCGCTTCATACAATACCTCTACAATTTTTATCGCGGTTAATGGCGTTTTTTCCGAAGGCTTTAAAATCACTGGTGTACCTGCTGCAATGGCTGGCGCTATTTTATGAAGCACTTGGTTTAAGGGATGGTTAAAAGGGGTAATGCAAACCGCCAAATTTAAAGGTTCACGATGGGTGAATATCTTCCTCGCTTTCCCCTGCGGCGAAATGTCGCAAGAGAAAATCTGTCCATCATCTTTCAAGCATTCCATGGCCGCAAAGAAAAGCACATCATGCGCCCTACCTGTTTCGTAAAGGGCTTCATGCAGTGCCAAACCTGCTTCATTGCTAATGGTTGCCGCAAATGCCTCTTTTCGCTGTACTAACAAAGTCCTTGCTTTATCCAAAATGGCATAGCGCTCATATTTAGACAAAGTTACCCGCTCATTAATGGCCACTTCAATTGCAGCTTTTGCATCTTCGGCATTGGCCAAGGCCACCGTCCCTACTAAACGACCGTCATAGGGACTTCTTACTTCTAAAGTATTCTCACCCTTAACGGGTTTGCCTGCCACATAACAAGTGGCTTTATTCACTTCCTTTTGCTCCATCACCTGTCTCTGTTTTAATGGGTACCGTTTACCGTAAAATCGAAAATATCGAAGTTCCTAGGATCTCCAGATGCCTTTAACTTGTAGGTTTGGTTTAAAGGATGAGAGATGATCATAGGCACCATTTCTTCGTATCTGCCACCATGAGAACGCAAAGTACCGTCTAAAGCAGAAATATCATGGTCTTTCGGACGACGTCCTACCACCACATCTCTTGCAGAAAGCACCACTAAATCCCCAATACGGTCTTCAGGCTGCTCTAACAATACGACTGCTGATGCTTTATCATGAACTTCGGTAATACCCGCTTGTAAAGACAACCAATTTTTAACCTCATTAATTCGGGTTTTATCATCAATATGCACCACTACGTATGAACCTAAGGCACCATGGTGTTTCACGTAAGGATCTGTAATTGGGCAAATCACCCTAAATCCCGAACCGAATTGCGCCTCTAGCATGTCTTCTACAAAAAGTACATTTGGTGAACCATCCGCTTTAATTTTCGCATTCATACCATGATCGGCTGTGGCGCCAATCACCGCTCCCAAATCCAACATTTTTCCAATCTCTTTGTCCATTTCTTCGTAAAAAGCTAGAGACTCTTCTGCTTCTGGCGCATAGGTATGCTGCATGTAATCCGTTAACGACAAATAAAGGAAATCGGCTTTGCCTTGCTGAATTAATGCCGTTCCTGCACGCAATACAAAAAGACTGGCCTCGGGGCTATAAATTGCTGGAGTAGGATAACCCACTACTGCTTCTGCATTAGCAATTCCGTGGGTACTTTCCTCAGCCTGATTAGCTTTTTCGGCAGAGAAAGCAATGCCGTTTAATTTAAAGGATAAGATGTCCCTTAATTTCTCTTTTGCCGTTACTACCGCTACTTTTCTACCTGCATTTGCAGCCGCAGCCAAAATCGTTTCCGCTCTTAAATATTCTGAGGAGTTCATCATCACCTCTTGGTCTTTGGCGGCATCGTAAAAGAAATTGCCAGAAATACCATGTACCGCAGGCGTTACCCCTGTTACAATAGAAGAATTGTTAACGTTAGTAAACGAAGGAAGTGCCCCTCTTACCATCCCACGGTAACCCACTCTGCTCATTTTCGACAAATTTGGTAAACGACCATGTGCCGCGGTAACGTCCAGATATTCGTCTGCCGAACCATCTATGCAAATGACCACGATAGGTTTTGCAGTAGGACGGAAAGAAATGTTGTTGATGTTAAATTCTTGTGTTGAGATATTTTCCATTTTAATATGTGTTGTTTATGATCATTGATTTACGATTGTTCTGTTTGTCCCTGCAAATTGAGGACTGTATTTTCCCTGTTTTTGTTATAGGCTTTTGCGGTGGTAGAGATGGTGATAGCGCACAAGATAGAGATGGAGGCAATGGCCAGAAATACATAGGAAGTGTTACCAGTAAGGTCTATGATTTTGCCTAAAAAAGGTTCGCCCATGGCTGCAAATAAATAGGCACACATGTTCATGAAACCAATGCCCGTACCCATGTATTTTTTTCCCAAAAGCTCTGGACACATTGGCCAAAAATTGGCCTGCACACCATATACAAAAAAGCCTGAGCCAAACATGAGCAAAGCATTGAGCACAAGGTGATGGGAATTGGTAAAAAAGATAACCAAGGCGAAACATGCACTAATGGTCATTCCAGTGGCAATAGACCTAGGTCGGTCTCCTTTAAATAAGGTATCGGATAGGTTTCCAAAAGTTAAAGCTCCTATCGCCATCCCAATGGGCATTAAAAAAGTAACCCAAAGGTTTTGGGGAGCCGCTTTCCAATCTTGTCCCAAAAAGTGCACTGGTACCCAAAAAATCAAGCCGTAACGGGCCATGTTTTGGAAACCAATGGCCAAGGATGCCACCAAAAAGGTTTTATTGCTCAACACTTTGGAATAGCGTTCCTTCCAGCTACTGGGCTCCTCTTCGCCACTTTCTACAAAGTTTTCAAAGCCTTTATCGCTGGGCTTATCCCTAGCTACAATGAAAAAGATGATGGCTGCGAATAGCAATAAAAGGATTGGCAAACGAAACAGATACCGCCACGAAAGCTCTTGCTGTAACAAAATGATGGAAAGCAGATAAGTGATTGCCGACGAACTTCCAGCAGCCATGGTATAAAAACCAAAGGCCTTGCCCCTTTCTTTTCCACTCCACCAATTGGCAATTAATTTTCCACCTGGCGCCCAAGCCATCGACTGGAAGTAACCGTTTAAGGTCCATAACACCAGCACTACATAAAAATTGGCAGCATAGCTGATGCCTATGTTAGCCATAATGGACAGCAGCGCACCAAGCGGCACCATTTTTCTTGCCCCAAAATGATCGGCCAAATTGCCATTTACCAATTGCCCTATTGCATAGCCCATCAGCATTGAAAAGCTGATCCAACCAATAGCGGTAAAGGAAATGTTTAACTCGGCAGCCATATCCTTTGCAGCCCAGCCAAAATTATGTCGGCCTGTGTAAAAGAACAGGTAGCAAAACATGGTGACCAGCAACATTAACCACTGATTTTTTCTCAGATTTTTCATCGTTAAATTCTTATGCCTACGCGAAGTGGTTTATTTGCAACTGCATATTGAAATGCTTTTTCGGCCTCTTCCAACGGAAACTCCTGCTCTACCACGGTTTCAAATGGATATTTTTGCCAGTTGTTTTCCAAGAAGTTGAGCGCATATTTAAAGTCTTCGAAATTATAATTGTGAATGCCTTTAATGGTATGCAGGTTCCTGATGAGCTGTTCGGCATCTATGGCTACCTTACGGGTATTAAAAACTGCACCTACCCAAATGGCCGTACCACCAATAGCCAATAATTTCAGCCCCAGTTCCATGGCATCTGGCGAGCCGCTCATGTCAAATACCACATCGACCCCTTTTTTGATGAATTTGGTTTTAAATCTATCGATAGCATCATTTGCCATCACCTTCGTATTCAACAGGAAATCAGCTCCAAAACCTTTGGCATGGCATAGTCTTTCATTGGAAACATCGGTAGCGCCTACAAAAACAGCCCCTGCTTCCTTGCACATGGAAATACAAGCAATGCCCAACAAACCCATTCCCAACACCACCACGTTTTTACCTTTCAAGTCGCCAGCAAGCCTAATGGCAGCAGCTACCGTAGCAATGGCACAATTAAGTGGTGCGGCTACTGGCAAAGGCATAGAAGATGGCAATTTTAACAGTCCTGTATTTTGACGGAGCACACAATATTCTGCCAAACCACCGTGAAAAGCATCTTCTTCGGTAATACGGGCATGCCCATACTTGAACAAATCAGTTCCTTTTTGCGGAATGCCTTCTTTGGCATAAACCGACCTTGGGTTACTGGAAAAAATGGACCAAGTCACCAAGTCGCCAGGTGCGATTTCTTTACCATTGTCATCTAAGCCAGAATGGGATGGATGGATTTCCAAAATCTCCCCTACAATCTCGTGTCCAAGCACTGTAGGACAGGCTTCCTGTCGCTGTCCGCAATAGGTATGGATATCACTTCCGCAAATGGTGGTGTATTTGTTTTTCACCAAAATCTGACCATCTGTTAAGGGCGAGAGTTCTTGGTCTTCGTAACT
>NZ_JAELTX010000568.1 GCF_016429065.1 Pedobacter sp. ASV17 | reverse complement strand
GTCCTTTGCCGCTGCGGGTACCACGTCGCTTCCCGGGAAATGCAGTGGTGCTGTCAAGATTTTGCGATACATTTCGTTGACATTTTCATCGTAAAACGGTGGCAGACCTGTCAGCATTTCGTACAGCAGCACGCCGAGTGTCCACCAATCAACAGTCTTGTTGTATCCTTTGTTGTGCAATAGTTCGGGAGCCAGATATTCCGGAGTGCCGCAAAATGTATTTGTCTGGTCTTCGTCCTTGATCTCGAGTTTGCAGAGACCAAAATCGCAAAGCGCAATATGGCCATGAGAATCTAGTAGAATATTCTCGGGCTTCAAGTCCCGGTAGATGACGTTGAAGCCGTGTAGACATTCCAGTACGCATAGCAGTTCGGCGGTGTAGAATCTAGCACCTGTCTCTTATACACATCTCCGAGCCCA
>NZ_JAELTX010000567.1 GCF_016429065.1 Pedobacter sp. ASV17 | reverse complement strand
GAGCAAAGACGCGACAGAGGAAGCTTAACGTGGTCAGTTTCTTGCTCAGGTAGTGTGAAATCTGAAGTATACGCTGCCATTAAGTAGGAAATCGAAAAGCAAACACCTACCAATTCCAGATACCACGCCGATTAATGCTGCAGCTCCGATAAGCGATCCTAGAATAGCTATAGCAAGGAGAGCGTCGAGTAGGCCAGCAAAGGTTTCGAGAATCCGAAAGGTTCCATGTACGGCATCGTCGACATCAGTACTCATTAGCGCCAGAGCAGGAGTCTCTTCAAGCTCGGAGTGAGGAGTAGTCATTGACTTTTCGAGAAGCTGAGAGATGAGTATCCCTCGCAGTTGCACAACGAGCCGTGAGTGGGTATCCTTGTATGCTGCTCTCGCAAGCTGAGTCATGTATCAGTCTTCTTTCTTCCTC
>NZ_JAELTX010000566.1 GCF_016429065.1 Pedobacter sp. ASV17 | reverse complement strand
CTGTGATTCTCTCTGTCGCGCAGCGAGAAGCGTAGTTTGCGTAGACTCTACCGCGCGGCACGGAGCCCTTGCCCTTTGAACAGACCGAGTTGATCCTAAATAATTAGTCAAAGCGACAGAGGGAGCTCCATGACAGAAACATACCATAACATGGCAAAGACCTGGCGAGTCCTTTCGGAGTTGGGCCCGCGCTCATTGCCGTGAAGCTCGCCAGCGACCTCCTGCAGGTTTCGGTGGCGGTTGGCGCCGAATAGTTGTCGCATTTCCAGTTCATTGTTGGCGCTTGACCTGGCTGGTTTCGGCACTCCAACAGCGCCATTCATGGAATCGGCTTCTTCGTTGTCGTCGCGGTCCAACATTTGACTGTCACCTTCGGTAAAGCTGGCATTGCCGCCAAATTGATCGGCAGGCAGGGGGTGTC
>NZ_JAELTX010000565.1 GCF_016429065.1 Pedobacter sp. ASV17 | reverse complement strand
GGCCATAACCCATTGGCTACGTTTCCTAGCATGCTGCAAATACGCAGCTATGCGGACAAAGTCGTGCAGGTGCCGCAGATGGCAGAGTCTATTTCTGAGGGAACCTTGAAACAATTCACCAAGTCTATTGGCGATTTCGTTGAGCAAGACGAGGAAATTGCCACAATTGAGACCGACAAGGTATGGCAATCGGCCATTTGGCCGCTGACATGATTATCTATTCGATATTTTTTGCTCATTGTTGATTGATATAGATCGACGTTGCTGTTAATGCTCCAGGAGCCGGAACCATTAAGGAGTTTTTGGTTAGCGAGGAAGACACTGTCACGGTTGGGCAGGACCTCATTCGAATGGAGCTAGGTGGCGAAGCACCAGCCAAAGAAGACAGCGCTCCAAAGTCCAAGGAGGAACAGCCCAAGAA
>NZ_JAELTX010000564.1 GCF_016429065.1 Pedobacter sp. ASV17 | reverse complement strand
GGATAAGTAAGCAGTCTACAGCACGGACACAAGCGTATGCGTGTCGCAGCAGTGGCGGAAAAGACATGACAATACTGTCTCGTAGAGTCATGACAGGCTGCTCTCAAACTGCCGGTTCGGACAAAGGAAACAGAATCGAGAATGCAAAAGTGAACCAAGGTATTGCGAATTGCTGAGATCTATCTGTGTCTGTCTGCAGAACCTTGGTATTGGTTGCCCGCTGTCGCTGCCCAAGGTGACTGACGATTAGGTAAGATTCCATTGATGCCGTGACCTCAGTGCCAGGAGCGAACAGGATATTTGAACCTCAGGCTTGAGACCAACCGCCGTGGGTAGAATATCGGTCGCTTTTGTTAATTGCGACACCATACCTGGGAGCCAAACATAAAATATGGTACATACTACGGCTCTACTACCTACC
>NZ_JAELTX010000563.1 GCF_016429065.1 Pedobacter sp. ASV17 | reverse complement strand
GTACTAGAGGCTGGGTCTGTGGGTGCGTATCCCGCTCTTTGCCGCCGTCCGAGCTCAGATTCCCTTTGAATCTCTTCGTTTCAGCGTTAATAGCGGCGCATCGTAGTGACTCTTCTTGGGTATCAAGAGTGCTGATACTTTCTCGTGCGTTTGCAGTGCTACTTGGTCTTTCGCCTCGTTGTCACCTGCTGGCAGCTGCCCACGTTTGCTCGACCAGCTGGCGTCCATGGCTTTAAGATGACAGCGCCACGTGATTGTCGTCTTGTCGCTGTGACAGGGTCCATCACAGCGCGCCCTGGGAATCGTCCACACTACACTACAACTCCGCAACACTCTCCGAGTCTAACGCCACCTGAAGCCAGGAGTGTCTCGCACCAAAACCCTCGGTGGCGCTCCTGGGACACGGTACATTATCTTACAC
>NZ_JAELTX010000562.1 GCF_016429065.1 Pedobacter sp. ASV17 | reverse complement strand
GCTTGGTTGTTTTCTGTTACGAGTACTCGTACCATGGCTTGAATGGATTGCCCCGAGTTCCACAATGTAATAGTCGTAGACAAGACCGCCCAGTTTACGATACGACTAGCGGCATGGGATTATTATGGACCCATAAGGTCTATTGTTGTATTTCGCATCGGGGCCCAGACTTCTCTGATCAAGGGTTCTTCATCATGCTGTCATTGTCGATCATTGCGTAACAGGAGAGAGTGTGTTGCTCTTGGTGCGTGATTGCTGATACTCTGGCAATTTTTTTCTCCCTTTCTCCGTATACAATTCCTTTTTCCATTCCTCGAACCCCCTACATCTTCTGCGCTCTTTACTTTGTTCCTTCTCTTCTCCACCACAACGTGTCGTCCTTGTCTGTCCGTGTGGCAAAAAACTAGACTTGGCTCATCTC
>NZ_JAELTX010000561.1 GCF_016429065.1 Pedobacter sp. ASV17 | reverse complement strand
GTCTTGTTCTCATGATGTTGTTTTTGCTGGTTCAGTGATTGTGACTTGGTGGGGCCAAAACTGAGGACTAGTCTTTTGGTCGCGGGGCCCTCCAGATGTTGTTAATGATGTCTCCTGTGCCAGAGAACTGCACGCTGACAGTCTTAAGCTTGAAGGATAGAAAATATGGAGAAAGAAAGTTCAAAATGGAGGAATAATGTGTTTTTTAAAAAAAAAAAAAAAAAATCGATTCTATTCTGCTATTCTGATTGGGTAAAAGCTACTTATCGTTTCCTGAAGATCTGTAGCTAGATATTTCATGGTGCTGTAGCAGTTCATTCACTTTGCGTAAAACAATGAATTCTCCCATTTAAAAGAAGCTAAACGAGGATGCCTCTTTGACTCGTACGTTATTGAAGCAAAGTTCGTGATCAGCATCATGC
>NZ_JAELTX010000058.1 GCF_016429065.1 Pedobacter sp. ASV17 | reverse complement strand
GTATTTAATGTGTGTCCAATCTCGCCATGTGTAATTTGAACTTCTTTTTTATCGAACATACGAGTTACTTTTTTTGTTCCTAGGGCTTAACATGTAATTTGGCTAAAATAACGGTATACGATAAGATTAGCACTACTTTTCTTTCTCAATTTTTATACAATAATATCATGGTTCTTCTAAAGATGGATAGAAATCTTGGCGCAAAAAAAGGGATAAACCAATTTCAGCAATTGACTTATCCCCCATTGGAATTTAAATAAGGTATTTTAGTTGCCTCCTGCCTTGGCTTCTTCTTTTAGCTTGGCATTAATTTCCTCTACTTTTTTCTTTTGCTCGTCGTTCAAAAAGGCCATCATAGCATCGTTTCTCTCTTTCACTACTACTTTAATGGCTGCTTTTTTTGCTTTTTCGTCTAGATTAGCATCCTCATCAATCTTCTGTCTTTTTTCTGTAGCCTCTTTTTTCACTACAGCAATTTTTTTAATTGTTTCTGCATCACAACCTATTTCGGTAAGTGAAGCTTTGTCCCAACCAAAAGAAGTTTTCTTCTTAGGAGCATCCTGAGCGTTTGCAAATACTACGGTAAAACACGCAATAAATAGCGTAAACAATAACTTTTTCATTAAGAATTCATATTTAATTAATTAAATATATTCAATATTAGAATACATTGTACTGGTTTTAATACTTTTTAACAAATTATTTTTTCCCGTATGATGGTGCGAACCAATTATCGGTTCTAAAGTACGAAGCTGACAAACCTTCCGCACTATAAAACAAACATTAAGAAATTAAGACATGATTGGTAAACGTAATGGCCCTTGGCACCTTAATAGCACTAAAACCAAAATGACAAAGTAATTTAACAGCCTATTAAACACCTAATTATATCCAAACACTAAAATATTGAAACATTTACATGCGATATTGCCATCATAATTAATAAATCCTAGTATTTAGGCAAAAAGCACGTTATCACCTTAAAATACCTGCCCTTTAAATCATCTTACACCATATAATCAAGGGTTACAAAAAATTTAAAAATAAACACTACTAATTTAGTAGACTTTATTATATTTGCATCAATGTTCATACAATTTATATTTGGTTGAAAAAACGGCAGTTTGGATGAGCTGCCGTTTTTCTTTACAAAAAAAGCCATCCTGTTAAAGATAGCTTTCATTTTATAACCAATATATTGATACAATAGGATGTTTAAAGCACCAAGGCCTCCATCAATTGATTTAAAGTAGCCTCTGGGTCGACACAAAAGCCTGGATGCACTTTTGAGCATTGCACTACCGTGCTTCTAGTTGCGGTTAACCATCTGAAACGACTGGCCAAATCTAACATTCCAATTGGCCCAGCGGCCTTACCCCCATTACTAATATTCACAATGGCATTTAAATTATCTTCAATGACACTGGTTTCCAATTCACAGTTCAGTGCTTTTAGTCTAGTAGGCACTACATGAAATGCAGCCTTTAAATATTTTAGTTTAGCACAGTAGAGAATAATTCCAACATTGATAAACTCTTCGCGTTCCACCCTAGGCACAACCCGAATAACGGCATACTCAAATAAGTGTCTGTCTTGCATTTTCGGCTTCGTTTACAAAAACTGAAGAATTCTCAATTCGGATATTTAAAAAATGGGCATAAGCATTTCGTTGCGCTTCAGCACTTTCAAATTGGCGTTCGTCTAACCATTCATCTGGTATCAATGCCAAAATATCACTGATTAGCTGTGGCGTCAATATTGCTTTCAATTCTGCATCAACAGCGGCAATTTCGGTAGCCTGTGGTAATAATACATGGTCCTTTACCAACACAAATGGACGTTTTGCCTGCTCTTCCCAATTTTGCCACGAGTGGTGGAAATATAGCGATGCCCCGTGGTCTATCAACCAAAGTTCCTTATGCCAATACAACATGTTAGTATTACGGGCTGTTCTGTCCATATTAGTCAACAAACAATCCATCCAAACTATTTTAGAGGCCAAAATGGGGTCTATTTTAGTGATGGTAGAATCATAGGTGATAGCTCCTGATAAATAATGTAACGCCAAGTTTAAACCTACGCTCGCTTTTAAAAGGTCTTGTATTTCTTCGTCGGGTTCGGTACGACCAAAAGCTTCATCTAAATTGGCAAAAACCAATTCGGGCATTCTAAGTCCTAGCGCTCTTGCAATTTCTCCCCCAATAATTTCGGAGATTAATGCTTTGTGCCCCTGTCCAGCGCCCCTAAATTTGAGCACATATAAGAAACCATCATCTGCTTCGGCAATGGCGGGCATTGAGCCTCCCTCCCTTAGCGGGGTCACGTAGCGGATTACGTTTACCGTTCTAAGTTCTAATCCTTTGTTTTCTGTTGTATTTACCATACGTAGCTCAAAGGTATTTAAAGATAGCGTAACCGAAAAATTTTAATAGCATCGCCTTTTGCTTAGCATTTGTATTTGGATTGCATTTATTTTATTTTACCGCGAAGAAAAAGAAAAGTGACGCGAAGAACGCAAAGGTTAGGCTTTATAGAAGAATTCTTCTTTGCGATACTTTGCGAAAACTTATTAATCCTTTGCGGTAAAATTAAACACCAAGAAAAAATACTCCCGCAAAGAAAAAAGTAAAGTTACGCGAAGAACGCAAAGCCAAACACAAAAACACTCTCCGTATTATGATACCCAATCAAGTTGCATATGACGATACAAGCTACATTTAAACGCTAGCCATTATAGAAAACCTTTCTTTGCGATACTTTGCGAAAACTTATTAATCCTTTGCGGTAAAATTAAACACCAAGAAAAAATACTCCCGCAAAGAAAAAAGAAGAGTGACGCGAAGAACGCAAAGGGTTAAACACAAAAAATCCTCATAAAAAACTAAATTTTGCCGAAATTGCAGTTTAACCAACATTTCATCATGAACAATTCGGCTCGTTTACTTTACAGTATCCTATTCATTATCAGCTTTGCTTTATTGGCTTTTTTTGTTGGGCAGTATCCTATTAATCATTTCGATTTAACGATTTCGAGATGGGTACAACAATTTCATCAACCTGTTTTAGACCAGGTAATGATTGCCATTAGCACTTTTGGAAATGTAGCAGTTGCCTTTTGTTGCATGGCTGTTACGGCTATCCTGTTCTTCGTATTTAAGTTTAAACGAGAAGCATGGTTTACCATTGCCATTTCCTTTACGGGCCTGTTTACTTTTATACTAAAACGCTTGTTCAACCGTCCGAGACCAACCGACGAATATGTGACGATTATTGAAAGTTACCAAAACAATAGCTTCCCTAGTGGACATACCCTTTCTTATGTAGTTTTCTTTGGTTTTATGATTCTGTTGATGCACAGATTGACGACTATTCCAAACTATATACGACACAGCGTAAGTATATTTTCTTACTTCATGTTTATTGCTGGACCACTATCTAGAATTTACTTGGGAGCCCATTGGTTTACGGATATTGTAGGGGGCTTTTTGGTGGGTGGTTTGTACCTTTTGCACTTGAATTATTACTACAAAAAGGTCTGAAAAAAGAAATGGAGATAGAACCGAAGTCCTACCCCCATCATCTAAATTAACGCTCTCGAGGACAAATATACGGCAGGATTCCAATAAACCAAAAAAACATTCACTTTTTTTTCAAAAAAATCTCCATCACCCCTATCCACACCCTCTAACAAAAAATCATAAAAAAGTATTTAAAACCATAAAAACATTAATTTATCACAAAAAAACATCATTAAAAAAGTAAAAAGTACCATATTAAAAACATAAAACACCATTGCCAGCTCAAATGAATCACATAACTTTGTTACATGAAATCTAACATCCCTGTTTACGATATACAAAATTTCTCAGCGTATAAAAACGATGGGATTTTAGTGAACAGGTTTGGACATTACGCAAAGCAACATCAACACCTGCACAATGCCCACCGACACAGCTTTTATCACTTGGTATTTTTCACCAAAGGCAGCGGCAAACAACAAATCGATTTTAAGGCATTTGACGTTAGTCCGAACATGATTTATTTCATGATACCTGGACAGGTACATAGTTGGGATTTTGAGAGTGAACCTGATGGTTATCTCATCAATTTCTCTACCTCTTATTTTAGCTCTTTACTGCTTAAACAGGAGTATTTGGACAAATTCGGTTTTTTTAGTGGAAGACCAGAAGAACAGGTTTTGATTTTGGACAATGCTACTAGCGAAAAGATTACCCTAATTTTTGAGGATATTTTAAAGGAGGGAGAAACGGCAAAAACGATTAATGATGACTTAGTAAGGGTTTTACTTCTTCAGATTTTTATTGAAGTGGCCAGAACTACCCTATCCAAAGACCATCAAGAGCTTAACCCTTACAACCACACCATCCTTAAAAATTTCCAGCAGCTTATTGAACAAAATTTCACCAAATTGCGCTTGCCCAAACAATATGCCGAGTTGCTTTATATTACGCCTAACCATTTAAATGCGCTCTGCAATGATTTTTTAGCTACTTCGGCAGGAAAATTAATTAGAGACAGGATTTTATTGGAGGCTAAACGATTACTGATTAATCTAGATTTAAGGGTATCTGAAATTGCAGAGAAACTTAATTTTGAAGACCAATCTTATTTCGTGAAATTCTTTAAAAAATATGAAGGCACAACGCCTGATAAATTCAGAAAACAATATATAACTATATCATAATGGAACACAACAAAAATCATCCTTATTATATTTCTCAATGGTATGCTTTTAGGAACGCAAAATGTCCTAGGTGTAGGGTTGGCAATACTTTTACTGGAAGCACCTATGGCTTTAAAATTCAGAAAATGAATGAGCATTGCCCTCATTGCGGTTTAAAATTTGAACGTGAGCCTGGTTATTTTTATGTGGCCATGTTTGTGAGCTATGCCATGAACGTAGCAGAAATGGTTACCGCTGGGGTAGCAGCTTATATCTTTGGCCTAGCATTGGACTATGAAAACCTTTGGTATTTTATTGCGGTATTGTTTCTAACTACCCTGCTGTTCTCACCTTTTAACTATCGCTACTCAAGAATGGTGTTATTATACTGGCTATCTCCAGGTTTACATTACGAACCAGACCGTAGTGCACCTAAAGAAATAGAAAACAAATAAATAAAAAGGGAGTTCCGCACGTACAGAACTCCCTTTTTTAATGACGGCTATTAAACAGCCAGTTATATTTTTGATGGTTGTTGTTTCTGAGTTAAGAAAGTTTCGTGTTAGAAACACTTTTCTTTTCGTCTCTTGCTTGTTTGGCAGCCTTTTCCCTACGTTGATTTACGTAATCTTTTACTGCTGTTGAAGCGTAGTTTCTCTCTGTTGATGCTTTTACTGAACGATTGCTATCGTTAGTAGTTCGGTGTAAAAAAGAGTTCTCGGCCATTTCCTTAAAGATTTTAGTGTACCAATACCGAGTAAACACTTGAACGATAGAATTGTTTTATGTTTTTTATTTTTTTTGAAATTAGGGCTTTACTAGACTTATGAAGTTTTAAAAACTTCGTAAGTCTTCGGTAAAAAACTAGTCCCAATACATCGGAGGAGATCAAGAGGGAGGAATTTATAATCAAGCAAATAATACCTCCTCCTGCCCACTTAAAGAGGCGGATATAGCGAATGCCGCCATGCTCCGTTTTTGTCATTCCGACGATAGGAGGAATCTCAAAGCTGTCCAGGTATCTCTCTATTAAAACCTAGAGAATCTTCGCTACCGAATAAATCGGTACAAGTTATGCGCTGAATGACAAGATGCATTAAACAAGCCCCCTTAATTCCCTTCATTTCCTAATGTTTTAAAACCCCAAAACTCATTCAAAACAAAAAAGGTTGCCTCCAAAAAGACAACCTTAACCTCTAATATGTATAAAAAAATTAATCGGCTAATGCCCTAAACATGGTAGCACCAACGGTTAAATTTGTGCGACTATCTATTAATATTGCCGAACCGTTCGCTTTATTCTCATGATAAAGGTCCAAAGCCAAGGCATCAGCGGTTTTAAGCACTACCCTACCAATATCATTTAATTTAAACTCATCCGCTGCATGTTTTTCCAAAGTATTGATATCCACTTTATACACTACTTCAGCTATTTTAACCTTGGTTACTTTACTATTATGCTGCAACAAATAGGTAATCGAAGTATCCAAAGCCTTTGTATCCATCCAACATAAATCAGCCTCTATCAATTTACTTTCTTGCGGCAAAGCCGATGAATTAACAATCGTATCGCCTCTGCTAATATCCACGTCAGTAGCTAAATGTATCGTCACCGATTGACCAGAAGAAGCCTCGGCCAATTCTTTATCAAAAAATTCGATTTTACTGATGGTAGAATTTGCACCAGAAGGCAATACGGTAATCTTGTCGTTCACCTTAAAAGTGCCACTCACCACGCGACCAGCATAACCTCTGTAATCATGCAATTCATCCGTTTGTGGCCTAATTACCCACTGTACAGGCAACCTTGCTTTCTCCGATTTTTCCTGCACATCAGTATCTACCTGCTCCAAGAAATGCAATAAGCTATCGCCACTGTACCAAGCCATACGCTCAGATGGATGCACAATATTATCGCCTTTTAGCGCGCTTACTGGAATATAAGTAACGTCCTGCAGCTTCAATTCTTCCGCTAAGCTTTTATATTTCTGGGTAATGGCATCAAATACCGTTTCGCTATAATCCACCATGTCCATTTTGTTTACGGCCACTACCACATGCTTAATGCCCAACAATGATACCAAATAAGAATGGCGAATGGTCTGCTCAACCACACCGTTTCTGGCATCTACCAAAATAATGGCCAAGTTTGCCGTAGAAGCACCCGTAACCATATTTCTAGTGTATTGAATATGTCCAGGGGTATCAGCAATAATAAATTTGCGTTGGTCGGTCTGGAAATATTTATAGGCCACGTCAATGGTAATTCCCTGCTCACGCTCCGCCCTTAAACCATCCGTTAAAATGGCTAAATCTACCGTACCATCGTCATTCTTTCTGTTGGCATTTTGAATAGCCTCTAGCTGGTCGGCCAAAATAGAATCCGTATCGTATAACAAACGGCCAATCAAAGTGCTCTTGCCATCATCAACGCTGCCCGCTGTAAAAAATTTTAGTATGTTCATTCTTTTGGTTGTTTAGGTGGTTGGATGTTTGGTTGTTTGGAAGGCTTCAATCCCAACAAACTAAAAAACAAAACAACTAACCAACTACGTTAAAAATATCCTCCCTTTTTCCTGTCTTCCATGGCTGCTTCCGAAACTTTGTCGTCCATACGAGCGCCACGTTCCGAAATTTTAGACTGGCTGATTTCCGCAATAATATCGTCAATCTGGTCAGCTTCCGAAGCAATGGCTGCCGTACAAGAAATATCTCCAACAGTACGGAAACGCACTTTTTTACGTTCTACCACATCCTCTTCGTCCATGTTTACAAATGGCGAAGCTGCCATCAACTGTCCGTTACGCGTAATCACATCGCGGTCGTGGGCAAAATAAATGCTCGGCAATTCAATATTTTCCCTACGGATGTAGTTCCAAACATCAAGCTCCGTCCAATTACTAATCGGGAACACACGCACATTTTCACCTTTATGGATTTTTCCGTTATAAATGTTCCACAACTCTGGCCGCTGACGTTTCGGGTCCCATTGTCCAAACTCATCTCTTACCGAAAAAATACGCTCTTTAGCTCTGGCTTTTTCCTCATCTCTACGAGCACCGCCAATACAAGCATCAAACTGGTGTTTCTCAATCGTGTCCAACAAGGTAACCGTCTGCAAAGCATTTCTACTGGCATTTTTACCCTTCTGCTCCACTGCCTTTCCCTCGTCAATAGACTTTTGTACCGAACCTACAATTAAACGTTCGCCCAAACGAGCCACCATTTTATCACGGTAATCAATCGTCTCCTCAAAGTTGTGACCCGTATCAATATGTACCAAAGGAAAAGGAAATTTCCCTGGTCTAAAAGCTTTCTCTGCCAAACGAACCAAAGTAATGGAATCCTTACCTCCCGAAAATAGCAATGCAGGTTTTTCAAACTGCCCCGCCACTTCTCTCAAAATATGGATTGCCTCTGCCTCAAGCTCGTCCAAATAATCAAAATTATATTTACTCATTTTTTTGGTTGTGTCTTTTTTATTATTCGAAAAGCAAGGTTAATCGCCCTTCGGTTACTTTAGTCCCGCTATCCGTTTCAAGTTTGCGCTTCGACAAGCTCAGCCTAACAAACTTTCCACTACTATCGGGTTTATTTTTGTTGGGGTTGTAACCCCTCTCTGCCTATCGGCATCTCTCCCCTAAAAGGGAGAGAAAAGTACTTGGAAAAAGTAGTGCGTGTATACAAACTCTCCTTTAGGGGCTGGGGGTATGCAAACCACATTCCTTCTTGCTTTGGTCTTCCCACCACCAGCGGCCAGCCCTAAAATCCTCTCCTTCCCTAACTGCACGGGTACAAGGTGCACAACCAATACTCGGGAAACCCTTATCATGCAAGGTATTGTACACAATGTTATTCTCCTTCACATAGGCTTTCACATCATCCAATGTCCAATCAAAAATGGGGTGAAACTTTAGCAACTGATTTCCTTCGTCCCATTCTACATCTACCATTCCCTCACGGTTAGCACTCTGGTCGGCCCTAATGCCTGTAATCCACATTTCATTTCCAGCCAAGGCTCTTTTCAAAGGTTCTATCTTTCTGATATAACAGCACTCTTTTCGGTTTTCTACTGATTCGTAAAAACTATTCGGACCTTTTGCTGCCACCATATCCTGTAACAAATCACTCTTCGGAAAATAGGCATGAATAGGTTGCTGATAAATCTCCAACGTTCTGTTCCACACGTAATACGTTTCTGGAAAAAGCCTCCCCGTTTCCAAGGTAAATACCTTAATCGGAATTTTATTGGCAAATATCAGGTGTGTCACCACTTGGTCTTCCCAACCAAAACTGGTGGAGAAAACTATTCTGTCTTTATACTTTTCAGCCAGATATTTAAGCTTTTCTACTAAACTTAAATTTTCCAACTGCTCCTTAATGCTTATTAAATCTTTCACTTCACTATATCAACTTTAATATAAACATGATTACACTACGTAGACTTACTAAAATGACGATAATGCCTACTGCCACCATAATGGTTTTTGCAGATATTTTATTAGATACTCTTGCAGCAATTGGTGATGCCAGTGCACTGCCAATTACCAAGCCTAACACCGCTTCCCAGTATTTACCGCCAAGCATAGTAAAAAACGTAAGCGAGCTTAAAGTAGCTATGAAAAATCTGCTAATTTTTACCGTTCCTAATGAAAAAAGAGGATGCCTACCGCCTGCTATTAAGCTCGACAACACTATAGAACCCCATCCGCCACCAAACGCGGCATCGATAAAACCACCAACAAAACCTAACGGGCCTATCTTTTTAATTTTCTCTTTATTCCTTTTCCTTCTGATATTAAATGCTTTAACCAATATCACCACACCTAAGAACAAGGTGTAAATGCCCACTATAGGTTTAACATAAGCACTATAGTGTTCTAACGAGGATAAAATATAGGCACCCAAAATAGCGCCTATAATGGCAGGAACGATTAATATCTTAAACAATTTCCAATTAACATTGCCCATTTTGTAGTGCATCCAGCCAGCGATACCATTGCTCATCACTTCCGAAATATGGATAGCCATACTCGCCGAAGCAGGAGGCAATCCCATTGCTAAAGAAAATGAGGCGGAAGTAACGCCATAAGACATTCCAATAGCTCCATCAATCATGGCAAATACAAAACCTGCACCTAAAAACCAGTAAAATAATGGATCAATATGAGTTAAAAAAAGCTGAAATTGGGGCTCTGTTTCCCATAACGTATAGCCAGCCGCAAAAATAAAAGCTACAGCCACCGACCAAATTAACCACTTGATGTTACGCTCGGCAAAGCTTTTACGCGGGTTCACCAATTTTTCAGTTACTTTATTCAGTTTTTTCACCTTAGCAGTAAAATCACCATTTAAATTTTGACGAAGTATGTTCAAATGCTGTAAGGTATCATTCAACTCTGCTGGAATACCTTCATTTAACACTTCTTTTAAGCGTTTAGCAATGGTTGGCGATTTACCGTTAGTAGAAATAGCAATTTTCAAATCACCTTTTTGTACAATTGAACCTAAGTAAAAATCACAAAGTTCTGGTTTATCTGCCACATTAATGAGCAAGCCTTTTTTATGGGCTAAACTTCTTAATTCTGCATTGAAAGTATTATCATTGGTGGCGGCAAACACAATGTCTACTCCCTCCAAATCATCAACAGTAAAAGCCTTTTGCTTAATTTTCACGTTTGGCTTTGTGGCTGCAATTTCAAAAATAGCCGCGTTAATCTCCTGCGCAACCACTGTCACTTTAGCTTCTTCACTATTGTTCACAATAGCATTTAGCTTCTCCAAGCCCACCTTGCCAGCGCCAATCAATAAGGTACGCAGCTCATTCAGCTTAATAAAAACTGGAAAAAGCTGGTTGCCTTTATCGCCTACAGACTGAACTTCCGCTATATTTTGATTAGGAGATGGTTGCATATTTTGCAATTACACTTTTGAAAGATGGATGTAAGGACACAACTTCGCCAAATATCAACAAAGCTGGGGCTTCTACTTTCTCCTCTTGAACTTTAACTACAATATTTTCTACGGTCGAAACCACTAGTTTTTCTGTCTCGGTAGAACCATTTTGAACTACCGCAGCAGGCAATTGATTTTTTCCAGCGGCTTTAAAAATCTCAGCAATTTTTGGCAGCTGTTTCAAGCCCATTAAAATTACTACCGTAGCATTGGACTGTGCTGCTTGATAAATATCTTCAGAAATTTGCCCACTGGTAGTTGTGCCTGTAATCACCCAAAAGCTTTCGCTCAAACCACGGTGAGTTACGGGTATTTGCTGCAAACCTGGTACGCCTATTGAGCTCGAAATACCTGGAATAACACTCACAGGGATGCTGTACGAAGCAGCAAAATCTAGCTCTTCGTAACCACGACCAAACACAAAAGGGTCGCCACCTTTTAATCTCACTACATGTCCGTAGTTCAGTGCATAATCAATCATTAACCTATTAATAGCGTCTTGCGAATGAGAGTGTTCTCCCGAGCGTTTGCCTACATATACTTTAATGGCGTCTTTTGGTGCATGCTCCAACAATGCTTCGTTGGTCAAGGCATCATATAATACCACATCAGCCGCCTGTAAAGCTTTTACTCCTTTCAAGGTTAACAAATCTGGGTCACCAGGGCCTGCTCCTAATAAAGTTATTTTAGATTCTATATGTTTGTTATGTTGTGTCATTTTTTTCATTTTTAGTCCGAAAGTCGGAAGTCCGATGATATCGTTATTAGCTCATCATCACATTATCCAATTAACTAATTATCGTATCATCTAATTAGCTAATTCCGCAGTTCTCTTTGCTTTAATATCATTTAAAAACTGTGCAGCTTGTTCATGGTAGGCCCTTGCAAATGCTTCCGAAGGTTCGTTTTTGTTGATTTGTAAAACTAAATCCGAAAAGCTTTGCCCGAAATTGAACTCTCCAGTTTCTACATAATGATTATCAAATTCTCTAATTACCCCTACCTGGGTGCTGCTATTTACGCTCTTATCAAGCAGCAGTGATTTCGCTGCACTTACCATTGAAGCGTAGGTGTGATAAATGGCATCGGCATAAGCACCATTGTTTAACGAAGCAGTTGCCCAGCCAAATTTCTCATCAGCTTCTAATAATAAAGTGGCAACCAAATCAATCACTACGCCCGCACATTCGCCTACTCCAATTGCAGTCACGAAAGTTTCTTCATGTCCCCAATCCACAAACTCTTCTGTTTTTAGTGTCGTTAAATCTGCCAAGGGTTTTAATAGCTGATAGAAGTAGTCCTTCCCTTGCCTATCGTAATATTGATGGAAAGTTTCCCCTGCTTGGTTATTTTCTTTAAAATCATTAAGCAAATAATTCAACACACTTGTAGCGCGTTTAGAAGGCACTTTTATCACGCGTTCTGCTACTCTGCCATAGCCATTGCCTACAGTACCGCCACCCAACATGACTTGTACGGCAGGAACTACTTTACCTTCAGCCTTTAGGGAACTTCCGTGAAAACCAATTTCGGCCAAACCATGCTGACCGCAGGAGTTCATACATCCGCTGATTTTGATATTGATGTTCTTTTCGTAAATCAACTCAGGGAAATCGTGGTAAATCACGTCTTCCAAAACTTCCGCCAAGGTCATGCTATTCGAAATACCCAAATTACAGGTATCTGTACCAGGGCAAGTGGTTATATCGGCCAAGCTATCAAAACCTAATGCGGTAAAACCAATTTGATTTAATGCTACATATAGTGATGGCAAAGCTTCTTTTCTTACAAACTTTAGCAACAAGCCTTGGTTTTGGGTAATTCTAATTTCGTCAGCTACAAAAGACTTAACGGCTTCTACAAAGGCTCTAGCTTTATCTGTTTTAATATCGCCGATGGTTACTTTAACGTATACACCATAAAAACCCTGTTGCTTTTGTTCAATCACGTTGGTAGCCAACCAGTGCTGGTAGTGTTGTTCATTTTCAATTGCCACAGCCGCATAGTCCTGCTGAGCTTGTGGTTCAGGTTGAGGAACCGCGGTAACGTCTACCTTAAAGGTTTTTACTTTGTTGGCTATTTTTTCTTCCTCTACCAAACGCAATACCTCTTCTAAACCAAGTTTTTGAACCAAGTATTTTAAACGAGCTTTGTTACGGTTATTACGCTCACCGTATCTATCAAAAACACGTAATACAGCTTCTGTATAAGAAATCAGCTGGTCTTCATGTAAAAACTCCTGAACAGCGCTGGCCAAAAATGGCTGTGCGCCCAAACCTCCTGCAAACATGACCTTGAAACCACGCTCTCCTTTTTTATTGATTTTAGGGATAAAACCTAGATCGTGGATATAACTGTAGGCAGTATCCTTATCGCTCGATGAGAAGGATATTTTAATCTTCCTACCCATTTCCTGACAAATTGGATTACGCAGAAAATAAGAGAATACCGCATGTGCATATGGAGAAACATCAAAAGGTTCGTCTGGGTCAATTCCCGAATTTGGGGATGAAGTAACGTTACGAACCGTATTTCCGCAAGCTTCACGTAAGGTAATATCATCCTGCTCTAGTTTAGCCCAAAGCTCTGGAGTTCTGTCTAAACTTACATAGTGGATTTGGATATCTTGACGGGTAGTTAAGTGTAAATTACCACTGCCATATTCATCTGCAATATCTGCAATGCGCAACAGCTGCTTAAAAGTTACCTTACCAAAGGGCAATTTGATACGCACCATTTGCACTCCTGGCTGGCGCTGGCCATAAACACCTCGAGCCAAACGAAGGCTTCTAAATTTTTCTTCGTGTATCGTACCATCACGGAAGGCTCTGATCTTACGCTCAAGATCGATGATATCCTGCTCTATGATTGGATTTTCAAGTTCTGTTCTAAAACTTTGCATTGGTTGTTTGTTGTGTTTTTATTCAAAAAATGCCTCTCTTGTAGGAGAAGCATCTATGTTTATATCTTTAAAATCATATATATAGTTCTCCCTTACCTCGCTCTATAGCAATAGTTCATGACTAATTTTGGCATGGGACAACATGTAAATATCGATTTCATCTGCCAAATATATAAAGTATATAGGAATAGTAGTAATTATTTTTAAACTTTTTTCAAAATCATAGAAATGGATGACAGTTTTAGGGGATGATTATAGGGTGGAAAAATGAAAAAGAAACGATAATCAAATACTGTTCTAAATAAATCTGCGGGTAAAATCAGCGCAATCTGCGGCAAATAAATAGAATTAAAATACTCCCGCCAATCTACGCAGACATATAAATCGCACCAAACCGCTGATTTAAGAAGATAAGGGCATCTCGTATTCAAATAGAAATCTGCGGGAAAGATAAAGCAACCTTAAAAGATTTCTCCGCTACGGTCGAAATGACGCAATAGGAACGGTACTGGTTAAGAAACCAACCAGCTAATAAACCAACGAAACAGCCATTACAATGTACGGGAAAGAAATACTTTAAAATACCCCGCTAATCTACGCAGACATATAAATCGTACCAAACCGCTGATTTAAGAAGATAAGGGCGTCTCATATACTAATAAAAATCTGCGGGGAAATCAGCGCTATCTGCTGGGAAACTAATTGCTTTGAGATTGCTTCGTAAACTCGCAATGACGTGATAGGAACGGAACTGGTTAGTGAACCAAACAACTATTAAATCAACCAACGAAACAACTATTACAATCTGCGGAAAACAATTAACCAATTAAACAAATAACCAGTTAACCAAAAAACAACAATTAAATCTCCAACTTAAGCTTATCTTCCCTGCCAATAATGTCAGCAATGCTAGTTTCACCAAGAATTTTAAGTGTAGCATCTCTTACGTCAATAAAAGCGCTTCTAATTCCGCAGGTTACTTCATCCGTGCATTCGTCGCATTTGTGATAAAAGTTCAAGCTGGCGCAAGGCAACATGGCCACTGGACCATCGGTTAAACGCAAGATTTGCACCAAATAGATATCTTCTGGTTTTTTATTGAGACTATAGCCGCCGCCAGCTCCTTTTTTACTGTAAAGAAAGCCCGCATTGCGCAAGTCCAACAAAATCTGCTCTAAAAATTTCTTTGGGATGTGCTCCTCCTCTGCAATTTTTGAAATTTGCATGGGAGGTTGATTCATATTTTTACCTAGCGCAACGAGCGCTTTAATGGCATACTTAGTCTTTTTAGAAAGCATAGACAAATGTAGTAATTTTTTGCTTAGCTAGTAATTTGGTTAGTTTGTTGTTTGGCTGCTTGGGAATAACCTACTCCCCTATTTTTCGTAATTCTCTGGTATCCTTCCCTTTTTTGCCGCTTCAATATAGAGTTTTATTTGATTAACACTTGCAACTAAGTTCCGTTTAATTTCATGTTCCCAAAAACGCATCACTACATAACCTAAAGATTGAAGTGCGTGATTCACAAACCTGTCCCGCTGCATATTGCGTTCTATTTTAGGGATCCAAAATTGTTGGTTGGTTTTAGGCTTTCGCTGTTGCCACTCATAGCCGTGCCAAAAATCACCATCTATAAAAATGGCTAGATGATATTTTTCTATCACCAAATCAGGTCGACCTGGTAAATCCTTGCGATGAATGCGGTAACGAATATGTTCTTTCCACAGTGCCTTTCGGAGCATTAATTCGGGTTTGCTATTGCTTCCCTTAATTTTGGCCATGGTTTTGCTGCGCTGCTTCGTAGTGTAAAAACCAGCACTTTCCTCAAAGCGGGGCACTTTAATGGCGTCCTCTTCAAGGATATACAACTTCGGTTTTTTTCTCATCTAACTACAAAAATAAGGTTTAATCAATTACCAGTTATCAGCACAGGCTGACCATTGAACTTCTTTTTAATACAAATCATCGCATTTAGTTATTGGCATTTAGCGTGTTTATGCATATTTACCGCACATTCATCGCTACTTTTTTATTTTGTTATTGTATTTTTACCTGTGTTCAAATGGCCGCAACGTTAAAGAAAATCTTCGAAAACAAACTTGTTAAACACAACATCAAGTATACTGCTGTAGGTATTAGTGTAGGCGTATGCATCAGCCTTTTGATTTCAATGGTCAGCAGAAATGGGATATCAATTAGACAAACTTTTTTCAATATTCTATTTAGCGTTTTCATCAGTCTGGCCATTTCAAATATCTTTTCTACCTTTCAAAAATATAGCCAAAGGTTTACCCGCCGTTTTTGGCAGCTGATACTGCTCTATTACACCTGTAACCTATTAGGCATGTTGATAGGTATCGAAGTATGTTACTTGATTATTTCCATATTCTACGATGTTCCCTACGAACCTTTTAAACATGCACAGGAATATAAATCTATCTCGGTAATTGTTTTTATTGTAGGCACCATTATGCTGCTTTACCATTTGCAACAACGCAATGCCGAAAATGCATTAAAAGCCAAGGAGGCCGACTTAATCCGAAGTAATCAGCTTAAAACCCAAGCAGAATTACAAGCCTTGCAATCTAAAATCAATCCTCACTTTTTGTACAATGCGTTAAACGCCATCACCAGTTTAATTCATGAAGACCCTGACAAAGCGGAAGACATGACCATTAAACTTTCGAAACTATTTAGGTACAGTATTAACTCGCAGCAGCAGAATTATTGTACGCTGAAAGAAGAAATAGACATTTTAAACACTTATTTGGCCATTGAAAAGGTAAGGTTTGGGAACAGAATTAATTTTAACATTGAGATTGACGAGAGTATTGCCTTTATAGACTTCCCTAGGTTTTTACTACAGCCATTGGTGGAAAATGCCTTGAAACACGGGCTAAAAGATACTTTTGAAAACGGACTGCTTGAAGTAAAGGTAGCTCCAAAAAACAGTAAACTAGAAATCTTGGTGATAGATAATGGCGTTCCTTTTCCTGATGAATTAGTAGCGGGATATGGACTACAAAGCACCTTCGATAAATTGGCTTTGCTTTATCCCAATCAACATGAAATTGAGTTAATTAACCAACCGCAAAAACAAATCAAAATTACCATCCCTTTAAGCGCATGAACTGGAAAACCATTATTATAGAAGATGAACAACTAGCCAGACAAAGACTAAAAAGACTGCTGAACAACTATCAAGAAGTTGAGATTATTGCAGAGGCTGAAAATGGCTTAGAAGGACTTGAATTGATTAACCATCACCAACCAGACTTGATTTTTCTGGATATAGAAATGCCGATTTTGAATGGGTTTGAAATGTTGGCAAAACTTGGCGAGCATCAACCTAAAGTAGTTTTCACTACGGCTTACGACCAATATGCCATTAAAGCTTTTGATGAAGGCTCCATTGATTACCTGCTAAAACCAATTGAACTGGAAAGGCTAGACAAAACCATTCACAAGTTAAAGCAAACCAATTTAGCCAAACCTGTTTTGGCATTAGACGATTTGTTGCAGCAAATTAAAGGTAAAACTGTTCAAAAAACACTTACTGTAAAGCTTGGGGATAGAATCTTACTCATTAAAATAGATGACATTATACATATCCAAGCAGAAGAGAAATATGTATTTCTGTATACGGCAGACGGCAAAAAACATTTAACGGATTACACCCTCTCTACTTTGGAAGCCAAGCTACCAGAAGATTTCATTCGCATCCATCGCAGTGACATTATTAACACTAATTATATCAACGAAATTAGAAAAGGATTTAACGGTGCACTGATTTTTGTAATGAACAACCAAGCAAAAGTTAGCTCCAGCAGATCCAACAGTGAAAGCCTGCGTAACCGCTTCGGAATTTAAGTGTATTTACCTGTTTTTATAATTTATTGATAAATGAGTAAAAGCTTTGTTATTTTTGTTTAACCAGACAAATAACTTGCTACACTTCTTAACATACCGAACACCTTCTAAATTTCTAAAAGCTTTTGATGAATACGCTGCAGATGGTAATCTGAATTTTGTAAAAATCATTAGCTCACTGATATTAATCCTCGGAGCTATCTCCCGAACTTTGGCAATTGTTTTTTATGAAGATGCCGTCAAAATACAGGGTTATAATCAGCTCTCGTTAAACAACTGGTTTCAGTTAACTTTCTCTGCGATATTTTTTTTCGTTAGCATTTACATTACCAAAAAACAGGTGCCACTTCGTTATAAGAAAATAATTGTATTGGCGTTTGTCGCCTTCTTTCTTACTTCGGCTTTCAATATCAGCTATATCATTTCATTACATAACACCAAAAACACGCTATTTGTATTCTTGGTAGGCATCGTGGCGGCCAGCCTATTCTTTGCTATCGAATATAAATACATGAAGCTATTGGTGATTTATATCGTCCTCCTATATTTTGCCGCTACACAATTTTCAGCACTTGCCAACCAGCAAAAAATCGTCAATTTTATGGCGGGTATTATCCTTGGAATGGTGCTGTTAAGCTTTTCGCGATATAGTTATTACTTCAAGTCTTCACATTTTGTACAAATTAGGGAGCTGGAAGAAAAGAACATTGAAATTGCTTACTTAAACAGCCAAAAAGGTGAAATCCTATCTTTTGTTGCCCACGATTTAAGGGCTCCGCTAAATAATATTGAGGCACTTAGCCAAATGATGTTATTGGAAAAAGGCGAAGATGGAGAAACCAAAATGATTTACAGTTCGGCACTGCAGGCCAAAAGCATTATTAATGATTTGATTGAAGCCGTAAGAACCAGTCAGCCAGAACTACAGAAAGAAACCTTCGAACTAAATCCTTATCTGCAAAAAATCATCCGTAAATGGGAAAGCAATACCGATAGGAAGATTATTTTTAGTCAGGGGAGCGAACATTTAAAACTAAATGCGAATGCATCGAAATTGGAACGTGTAATTGACAACCTAATTAGTAATGCGCTTAAATTTTCTACCGTAGACAAGGAAATTAACGTATTGGCCAGCAAAGTCAAAAACAAAGCCTTGATTAAGGTAAAAGACAACGGCATTGGCATCCCTTCTGAGTTGCAATCACACATTTTCGAACAATTCTCCAAGGCAAGCAGAAAAGGCTTACAGGGGGAAAAATCAATTGGATTGGGCTTGCATATTTCGCACAAAATTATTGAGCAGCACGAAGGTGAGCTTTTGGTAAACAGCATTGAAAACGAAGGGACGACCTTCACTATTGAACTGCCACTGGTTTAGTAGTCTTCATCTTCTACTTTACCCGCAAACAAATCTTTACCAAAGTTTACCAAGAAAAGTTCTCGTTTTGCCCTAGTAACCGCCGTGTACAGCCAGCGCATAAAATCAAGGTCAACCATGTCTTCCGTTAAAAAACCTTGGTCTACAAAAACAGCATCCCATTGTCCACCCTGTGCCTTGTGGCAAGTCACCGCGTAAGCGAATTTAATTTGCAAGGCGTTGTAATAAGGGTCTTGTTTAATGGCCAGCAAACGTTCTTTTTTATTAGTAATGTGCTCGTAATCTAACAATAGCCCCTCGTACAGTTTTTTACTCGCTTCATAAGGCAAGTTCGGACTTTCAATCTGCAAGGTATCTAGCAATACTTTACAGGTAATGGCACCCATATCTGGGAAATCTACCAATTCCAATTGTACTTCCGCAAAGCGAAAACCATGTCGTTCCTCTTCCCTACGTACCCTAATTACCTTGGCCATATCGCCATTGGCAATAAATGCCGTTTCGTTATCATCTGGCAACCAAAAGTAGTTGTTACGCACCACCATGATGTAGTCTCCCCCACTCAATTCTTCATCCCTATACAGTAGGCGTGCCCTAATTTGATTGTTATAGATATTGGCTGATTTATTTGACCTACATACCACCAAGGCATTTTCTAACCCATATTTACTGTAAGCATATTCCAAACCTTCTACAAACTTTATCCCTGTCATCCTGAAAATATCCTTGTAGCCTTTGGTCATGAATTTTGGCCATTTCGGTTCATCGTCGTAATTATTCACCAATTTCCTAAGCATGGTGGCATTGGCTAAAATACCCGATTTCTTCTCTTGCCTAACTACTTCGGTAAGTTCTACCGCCGTTACTTCTAAATGAAAGTTGCTACTTAAATAATCTGGATTTAAAGCTGGACTATCTGTACTACCCACAGGTGGAAGCTGGGCAGTATCGCCAACAAACAGCAAGAAACAGTTTTTAGGTTTACCTTCTGGCGAGGGTTGAAAAACAAATTCAAGCAAATCTCCCAAAAACGACGAACCTCTTTGTGCATTCCATTCATCGGCAATCATAGATGCTTCATCCACAATGAAAACGGTATTTTGAGCCAAATTAGGAGCTAATTGGAAAACCAAATCCATATCCATTGCCGCTTTTTTTCGGTAGATTTTTTTATGGATGGTCAATGCTTTCTGCCCTGTATAATTGCTCATTACTTTGGCGGCTCTACCCGTTGGTGCCAATAGGATAGACCTTAAACCAAATTTTGGTAGCGCTTTTACTAATGCAGCAACAGAAGTGGTTTTACCCGTTCCCGCATAGCCCTTTAATACAAAGCAAGCCTCTGCATTTGGCCTACTCAAAAAACTTGCTGCATGCTTACAAAACAGCAGTTGTTCTTTAGTAGGTACAAATGGATAAGATTGAGCAATGAGTTGGGCTTTGTCCATTTGGCAAAGATGCGAAATATGCCACAGATGCACAGATATTATTCATTAGCTAAGCACTATTTAAACACCCCGCCGTTTGGGCACCCCTCTAAAAAATGGGAATTTTAACATCGGAAATAAAAACATCTGTTCCTCTGTGGCAACTTTTAGTGAAGTCTATTATCAACAATCATAAAAATAACTATACCTATAATGAGGAAGACGATGTTGAGCAGATATAAGATATTTACATAGGTTAGGAACTTTCTTTGAAGAATGTGGGGCATTCTATTGGTTGGAGCTACAATATACTTTTCATACCAGCTCGTGGGAAATTTTCTTTCCAAACGATTTGTTACCAATAAACAGAATAGCATTGCGATGATTATAGATATCAGAAATGTAATGTTGCTCGGCATATCAGTAAGCAGGGAAAATAAAATACTCAGCGGCAGAAAAACATAGAAGGATGATAAAATACCTGCCCAAAAAAAGCCATGTCGATAGTTATATTTGTTAAAACTCTCCGCCGATTTAAAATTCTTTCTTCTCCACAGAGAACTTACATAATAACCGCACAATGTTCTTCTTAATAATTTCACTTCTTATATTTATGGATAAGTTAGAACTGTATCAGCTCTCACTTAGGCTTTGATCTTTTGGCAAAGATGCCAAAAGTTGATAAAAGTATTGCATTGACATTGCTAAAAACAAGCCTATGCCTCTCGATCTACCAAAAAACTAGCCAACCCACAAACTAACCAACTCATTTTAAAAAAAAGAACTATTTTTGTTGGTACATGAACAATAACAGCATTTTACTAATTGACCCCAACTTTGAACCTGCAAACAGTTCCAATTTAAGTTTGTTGGTAAAAATAGGTGCCGACACCTTCTCATACGCCATTATTGACAATGAGAAAAACTTTGTTCATGCCGTTTACGACGAGCAAGAATGCGAGAATGGTTACGAAAAGCTGAATGAACGCTTAAAAAACGACAGTTACTTACAGTTGGCCTACAAGCAGGTAACCGTAGCAACACATACGAACAATATCGTTTTTGTACCTCAAGAGCTGTTTAACGAGCACAATGTAGCGGTTTACACCAAGTATTTTGAAGAAACGGATTCGAATACGGTCTATGTACAACCTTCTTTACAAGAAACCATTCGTACGGTATTTTCTTTACCCGTATTTGCCGAAAAAACCATTAACGAGCGCTGGCAAACGGCCACCCGATTATATCAAAATGCTGGATTGGTAGAATTAGCCACCAATCTTCAGCAAGACACCATACTGATTGACTTTACCGTAGGTTCTTTCCAGTTCATTTACCTTAAACATCAAAAAGTAGCTTTCATGCAGAGCTACCAGTTTGAAGATATTGAAGAGCTTACCTATTACCTATTACTTATCCTCAATCAGTTAAACATCAACTCTGAAGCTACTGAAATTAAAGTTTGCGGTATTATCCATGAAGGTGACGACAAATGGGAACTTCTTAGCCAATATTTCAACCATGTTGACTTATTAACGTTAAAGGCCAATTTGGACACCAATATCCTAGACGATATGCCCTCACATTATTATACTGGCTTACTTTCTCTACAACAATGCGTATAGTTGGTGGTAAATTAAAGGGCTTGCAATTTCATGCGCCTGCAAAACTTCCTGTGAGGCCAACCACTGATATGGCCAAAGAAGCATTGTTCAATATTTTGTTGAACAGCTATGATTTCGACGAATGTAAAGTACTCGACCTTTTTACAGGCACTGGTAATATCAGCATCGAATTTGCTTCCCGTGAGGTAGGCAATATCACTTCAGTAGATAAACATCCTGGCTGCGTAGCTTGGCTTAAAACCGTAAAGGATAAACATCAATTAGCTATCGATATCAGAAAGGCTGATGCTTTTAAGTTTTTGGAACAGACGGCTGAGAAGTACGACATCATTTTTGCCGACCCTCCTTATGATTTGCCCAATATCCCTTTATTACCTCAATTGGTGGCGAAACATCAGTTACTGAAAGAAAATGGCGTATTGGTAGTCGAACATCCATCGATGCTAAAGCTAGACCAACAACCTGGTTACGTGGAAACCCGCAAGTATGGCTATTCTTCGTTTAGCTTCTTTAAATAGATAAAAGAACAAGGATAAAAGAGCAAAGACTTATATAAAACGTTAGTTTTCTTGCAATTTATCTTTATTCCTTATTCTTTGTTCCTTTATCCTTTTCAACTATCTTTGAACATGAAAATTGCTCTATTTCCTGGCTCATTTGACCCTATCACTATTGCGCACGTTGATATTTTAAAACGTTCGTTACCCCTATTTGATAAAATTGTGGTGGGCATTGGTTTGAATAGCTCTAAGCAAAGTTTCCTTTCTGCCGAAAAAAGGGAAGAGATTGTAAAAAGCATTTTCGTGAACGACAGTAATGTAGAAGTTCAGCTATACCAAGGATTGACGATTGACTTTTGTAAGAAGATTAACGCAACCTACATGGTAAGGGGTATTCGTTCGGCCTCAGATTTCGAATACGAACGTGCCATTGCGCAAATCAACAAAAGTATGATGCCCGAAGTAGAGACCATTATCTTACTAAGTCGTCCAGAATACTCGGCCATTAGCTCCACTATCGTGCGAGATATTCTCAGAAACAATGGCGATGTAAGTCAGTTTGTTCCTAAAGAAGCACTGGAGTTCCTTTAAACAAAACAAAATAACAACCTCACTTACAATACAATAAAAACATTTATCAATTTTATATTTTTTATTGTAACGTTTTCCCATAACGCCTACTAATGGTTTAAATTAAAATCTTAAACACCATGAAATCATTAGTAAAAAACGTAATCGCCAAAACTGTAAAGTTAGCCCTGTTATCTGCCATAGCTGTTACACCAATTAGCAGTGTCTTTAGTCAAAAAGCCAAAACTACTTCCCTACTTTGGAAAATTGAAGGCAATGGCCTACAAAAACCTTCCTATTTGTTTGGCACTAACCACATGCTTTGTGAAAGCGACTACAGTATGCCCCAAAAAGTGAAAAACGCTATGAGCAGCACCGAGCAAAGCTATTTGGAAATTAACTTGGCTGACCCGAACTTAGGTAAGGAAACTCAAAAATATATGTTTGCTACTCAACCATTGAGCTCGCTAATTAGCCAAAAGGATTCTATTTTCGTTGACTCTATATTACAAGCTAAACTTAAAACGAAACTAAAACAGGTTGACAACATAAAACCAATGCTCATTGTAAGTTCATTAATGCAAACTTCATTACCTTGTAAGCTCATCAGCTTTGAAAGTGAAATCATCAAAACAAGCCAAGCAGCTAACAAAGAAGTAAAAGGCCTATCAAGCGTTGAAGAACAGTATTCATTTTTAGATAAAATTTTTAAACCAGCGGATTTTGTGCCTTATTTGAAAATGTGGTCTGACGAAGAACTAAAGAAAAGCTTCAATGAACTAAAAAGTGCATATTTAGCAGAGGATTTAAAAAAGATGGATGATATCATGGCAGCTTTTTATACGTCAGATCCTGATGGTTACCGTAACCTATTACCTGTACGCAACCACCTATGGGCAGATAGAATGCCAGCAATAGCTAAAGAAAAACCAACATTTTTTGCGGTAGGCTCTGGTCATTTGCAAGGCAAAGAAGGAATAGTTGAATTATTACAAGCCAAAGGATTTAAGGTAACTCCAGTATTTAACTAAACATCTGCCCCCTTAAAAGAACGCCAACCAATGCACGATACTCAAAAAATATTCCTGCAGCAAATCAACGAAAACAAAGGGATTATCCATAAAGTAGCTAAAATGTACATGGATAACCCTTTGGACCAAGAGGATTTGTTCCAAGAAATTGTCATGCAACTTTGGAAAGCCTATCCTTCCTTTAAAGGCACAAGTAAATTCTCTACTTGGATGTACCGTGTAGCACTAAACACTGCTATTGTATTCTTTAAAAAAGACCACAGAAAAGTAGATAAGACTTCACTAAATGAGCAGATAGAAATAGCGGATTTTAGCGATAGCCACGAAAAGGAAGAAAAACTGGCCTATTTATACAAAGCGGTGCAAGAGCTTAACCAAATTGAAAAAGCGCTAATCTTCCTATTCCTGGAAAACCAGTCACATAAGGAAATTGCACAAAACTTAGGTATTACCGAAGTGAATGCCCGAGTTAAACTAAACAGAACTAAAGAAAAATTACAACAGATTATTAAAAAAAACGGCTATGAATTTTGACCAATTAAAAGATGAGTGGAATAACAATAACACTCAGCATCAAGAGGTATCCGAAGATATGCTCAAAATTAAAGAAGCACGTACGCCTATTGATAAAATCAGGAAGCAGATGAAGCAGGAATTTATCTTGCAAATAGCTTCACTAATACTAGGAGCATTTGTTCCTAAAATATTCGATTTCTCGATGCCTCTAAAATCTACTTACTTGATATTTTACGGGATTGCAGTTGCTTTTTGCACCTATTACTTCTATAAATTCTACACTTTTTATAAACACTCTTATGATTTAAGTATAGATAGCAGAAAAAACCTGTTGTGGTTTTACTACGAAATGAAACTTAACGTTGAGCTCTACAAAGCATTGACTTACATTATAGGTTTCATCATGATTTCTTTCTGTGCAACTGCGCTTTTTTTAACCAAAAACGATTTATTGGCAAGAATTTTAGAGCAACTGTCGCTCACTTACATTGTATTGAATGCTTTTATCACTATTCTGATTATCGGTGTCCTTACAGAACTTTGGGCCCGCTTTTATTATGGCAAGCACATTAAACAAATCAAAGTGATTATTGATAGCCTTGATGAAGAATAGGTTTTACCCTCTCTGGCTACGCCATCTCTCCCAAAGGGAGAGAGTAGCAAATTAGATATTCTCTCCCTTTGGGAGAGATGCCCAAAGGGCAGAGAGGGCAACAATTTACATAAATCTAAAGCAATTTCTCACTTTTTAAAACATCTATAATTAAAGGATAGGTGTTTTTTATTTTGGCCTTAATTTCATACGGGGCAATCCATGCCGCTTCGGTAATGCCCTCTTCTACTTGTGGTATCAGTTTCGGACTTCCCTTTACCGTCATGTGGTACCAATTGGTTCTCTTCAAAATCAATTCGGTTCCTATTTCGTACACATGGTAGGTTTTGCAAACCCTTTCGTTGCGCTGCTCTACCTTAACGCCGCACTCTTCCTCCACCTCTCTTACCGCAGCAACTTTCATTTTCTCGCCTTTTTCTACCTTTCCTTTAGGCAAATCCCACTTTTTATTTCTAAAAATGAATAGAAATTCGCCTTTGGCATTGGTCACTAAACCTCCTGCAGCTTTAATAATGGTTAAATCATTCTTGATCTTTTTAAATACAGATTGGGGGTTCTTGGTCAGTAGAAGGTAATGTTTTTGCTTACTGTTCTTAAGGTTTTTATAGAAAGACCTAAAATCAAACCCCTCTGCTTCAATTTGTTGTATTTTTCCAATTTCGGCAGGAAGCTCATGAGTTATAAACAAAGTGTTGTCGTTAATATAAATTCTGTATTTTTGCGCCATGTACAATAAAAGTGATATTGAATTAAAGGTAGCTGAATTTTTGTTACAAATTAAAGCAATTAAATTACAACCTACTAATCCATTTACTTGGGCTTCGGGTTGGAAATCCCCAATCTACTGTGATAACCGCATAACTTTATCGCATCCAGCGGTAAGAACTTACATTCGCCAAAAGCTTGCTCAATTGATCCAAGAAGAGTATGGTGCCGTTGATGTAATTGCTGGTGTAGCTACAGCTGGTATTCCGCAAGGAGTTTTAGTAGCTCAGGAGCTGGGTTTACCTTTTATCTATGTAAGATCAAAAGCGAAAGAGCATGGTACTGGTAGCCTAATAGAAGGCGAAATTGTAGAAGGACAACGTGTAGTGGTGATTGAGGACTTGGTTTCGACTGGAAAAAGCAGCTTACAAGCGGTAGAGGCTTTGCGTAATGCAGGACTTTCTGTAGCAGGTTTAGTAGCTATTTTCACCTATGGTTTAAAACAAGCTGATGATAACTTTGCTGCTGCGAAATGTAGATTTTCTACCCTTTCTAATTACAAAGCACTGGTTGACTATGCTGCCGAACATGGTTTTATTCCAAAATCGGAAATGGAGTTTTTGAATAAATGGCGTGAAAACCCTGCTGAATGGGGGAAAAGCGAGATCGCTTAAGACTGTCGCACACAAAACCTAAATATACATGACAACCATTGAAAGTACCGCTGAAATTAATTTGCCAATAGCGCAGGTTTATCAATTTCTTGCTGATTTGAACAATCATCAGCAATTAATGCCAGAGAATATTTACAACTGGGCTTCTACTGCCGATACTGCAAGTTTTACCATCCAGAACATGGCTAAATTAGCTATTCACATTTCTGAAAGGGTTGAAAATGAGAAGTTGATTGCTGTACCTACTGAAAAACCACCATTTGACTTATCATTGGAATGGACGGTAACGGATAATGGGAACGGCACTACTACTGCAAAGCACATCATTTCAGCAGACTTGAACATGATGATGAAGATGTTGGCCTCTGGTCCGCTGCAAAAGCTGGCCGATTACCAAACGAAAAAACTAAAAGAGATTTTAGGATAATATTCAAAGGAAGTTCAAAAGGCTTCCTTTTTTTGTGCTTATAGGTTTAAAATTCTTCGCTGCGCTCTGAATGACAAACAACCTTTGATAAGGAACAATTGACGTTATTGCGCTTTTAACTTCATGCGTTTCATTAGAAAATAGAAACCTATAGAGGTAAGCAGCATTAATACTCCCGTGCCCATCCATAAAACGTTAAAACCATAGTTTGCGGCTACCTTAGTCCCTAAAAAAGGTGCGAAAATTAATCCCGCTGAAAGAGAAAGTGAGTTTAAGCCCATATAGGCTCCCCTATTTTTAATGTTTGAGCGCTGTAGTGTAACCGTAGCCATAAAGGGCATTGCCAATATCTCGGCAATACATAAAATAAACATGGATACATACAACAACCAAATCCCTTCGGTAATTAATAGAGAAGCAAAAGCTACTCCGCAACAAAACACACCAATAATAATGGCATTTGCAGCAGTAGTTCTTCGCTCGGCAATATGTACAATCAACATCTCCAAACTGAACACCACTACACCGCTGTAAGCCAAAATCACGCCGATACTTTTCTCATTGAGATGGTAAACTTCTTTGTAATATAACGGCAATGAGCTTAACAGCTGAAAAAAACAAATGGCAAACAAGATGCTTAAAAAGGTAAACACCAAAAAAGGCGCATCCTTATAAGGAGACTGGTATTTGAGCTGTTCTTCTCCTGTATCGGCCTTTTCCTTAATTTCTCCTTTCTTATTCCTGAAATAAACAAAAAATATCACGGCCGCTAATGTCGCTGCGATGGCATTCCCGTAAAAAAGTAAGTTATATGAAATGGCCGCCAATAATCCGCCCAAAGCTGGTCCAATGGAAAAGCCAAGGTTCAATGCCATTCGATTTAAGGTGAAGCTTCTTACTACGTTTTCAGGTTTTGAATAATAGGCCAATGACACCGAGTTTGCAGGTCGTAAAATATCGCTTACCATACTTAAAACCAAAATGCCACAAGCTAAAGAAGTAGTGGTAGTGAGTTCTGGCAAAAGCACAAACAAAGGAATTACACCCACTAAACTAAAAAGCTGCACTTTAAAATGACCAAATTTATCAGTTAACCAACCACCTAAGGAAGAACCTACTACAGACCCAATACCAAAGCAGCTCAGTAGCACGCCCGCACTTTCCAAAGAAAACCCCAGGTGTTTTACCATGTACACTCCTAAAAAGGGTACTACCATGGCTCCGCTTCTATTCACCAACATCACCAAGGCGAGCATCCACGCAGGTGTAGATAGTCCTTGGTAAACTTTAAAGTAACTTTGTATATAGGTTTTCATTTGTGGTGCAAAGATAGGTTTTTAGTGACTAGTATTTATTTCGTCGAGGTTCATTGGTTCAGTAGTTCATTAGTTCATTAGTTCATTAGTCATTTCCCGCAGATTGCGCTGATTTAACCGCAGATTACGATAGTTGGCTTGTTAGTTGTTTAGTTTATTAACCAGTGCCATTCCTATTACGTCATCTCGACCGTAGCGGAGAGATCTTTTAAGGTTGCTTTATCTTTCCCGCAGACTGCGCAGATTTCCCCGCAGATTTTTATTAGTATACGAGATGCCCTTATCTTCTTAAATCAGCGGTTTAGTGCGATTTATATGTCTGCGTAGATTAGCGGGGTGTTTTAAAGTATTTCTTTCCCGTACATTGTAATGGCTGTTTCGTTGGTTTATTAGTTGTTTGGTTTATTATCCAGTGCCATTCCTATTACGTCATCTCGACCATGCGGAGAGATCTTTTAAGGTTGCTTTATCTTTCCCGCAGATTACGCTGATTTTCCCGCAGATTTCTATTTGAACACGGTATACCATTATCTTCTTAAAATCAGCGGTTTAGTGCAATTTATATGTCTGCATAGATTAGCGGGGCGTTTGGAAACCATTCTATTTCCCGCAGATTGCGCAGATTCAACCGCAGATTTATTAGCAAGCAATATTTTAAATATTTGTTCATTGGTTATTTACCTCCAACCTGATCACTAACCACTATCCACCAATCCTGCCATTTCTTCATCATAAAACACTAAAAACCAGCCAATTATTCAGTAAAAAATTTTTAATCACGACAAAATTTCCGATTTCAAAAATCAATTACGGATGGCATTTGTTTTGAGCTTAGTGATTCAACTTAGCCGCCTTAGGCATCCGATGCTGTAGATGGTAAAAGAAAAAGTAAAAACAGAAATATGAACTTCAACAATTTTACAATAAAAGCCCAAGAGGCTGTACAAAAAGCCTCTGAAATTGCACAAGGCAACCAACAACAGGCCATTGAAACAGCACATTTGCTAAAAGGCTTGTTAACCGTTGATGAAAATGTAATTTCTTATGTATTAAAAAAACTAAACGTCAACCTTAATACCCTTAACCAAAAGCTTGACGAGGATATTGCCAAATTTGCGAAAGTAAGTGGCAGTAATATTTATTTATCTTCTAACGCCAATGCAGCATTACAAAAAGCACAAACCTTTTTAAAGGAGTTTAAAGATGAGTTTGTTTCGGTAGAACATGTATTGCTAGGTATTTTAGCTACTAATGACGCTACTGCGAAATTGCTTAAAGACCAAGGGGTAAACGAAAAAGACCTTAAAAAAGCCATTACCGAATTACGTGGAGATAGCCGAGTGACCGACCAAAATGCCGAAGCTACTTATCAAGCATTGAACAAATATGCTCGTAACCTAAATGAGTATGCCGAAAGTGGCAAACTTGACCCTGTTATTGGTCGTGATGAAGAAATTAGACGCGTGATCCAAATCCTTTCCCGTAGAACCAAAAACAATCCAATTTTAATAGGTGAGCCTGGTGTGGGTAAAACGGCCATTGCCGAAGGTATTGCTTTTAGAATCATTAAAGGTGATGTGCCCGAAAACCTGAAATCTAAAGTGGTTTATTCTCTAGATATGGGTGCCCTTATTGCGGGAGCTAAATATAAAGGTGAATTTGAGGAGCGTTTGAAAGCCGTAGTTAAAGAGGTTACACAAAGCGATGGAGATATCATTCTTTTTATTGACGAAATCCATACACTTGTGGGTGCTGGCGGTGGCGAAGGTGCCATGGATGCTGCAAACATCCTAAAACCTGCCCTAGCCCGTGGTGAACTTAGAGCTATTGGCGCCACTACTTTGGATGAGTACCAAAAATATTTGGAAAAGGATAAGGCTTTAGAACGTCGTTTTCAAAAAGTAATGGTAGAAGAACCTGATACACAAGATGCCATTTCCATTTTACGTGGTTTGAAAGAACGTTACGAAACACACCATAAAGTACGCATTAAAGACGAAGCGATTATTGCTGCCGTTGAAATGAGCCAACGTTATATTTCAGACCGATTTTTACCAGATAAAGCCATTGACTTAATGGACGAAGCGGCCTCTAAATTACGTATGGAGATGGATAGTGTGCCAGAAAATGTAGATGCTTTGGAACGTGAAATCATGCGTTTGGAAATTGAGCGTGAAGCGATTAAACGCGAAAAAGATGATAAAAAAGTAAAAGAGCTTAGTGAAGAGATTGCCAATTTATCTGCGGAGAGAGATGAGTTTAAAGCAAAATGGCAAGGTGAAAAAGATTTGGTAGATGCGGTTAATACCGAAATTGAGCAAATTGAAGCCTATAAATTAGAAGCAGAGCAGGCTGAACGTGCCGGCGATTATGGCAAAGTAGCAGAATTACGTTACGGAAAAATTAAGGAAGCACAAGATAAGGTTGAAAAGCTGAAAGCAGATTTAGCCAGTCGCCAAGACCAAAGCCGCATGCTGAAGGAAGAAGTGACTGCTGATGATATTGCGGGTGTGGTAGGTCGTTGGACAGGTATCCCAGTAACCAAATTGGTATCGAGCGAACGTGAGAAATTACTGCACTTAGAAGAAGAATTGCATAAACGTGTAGCTGGACAAGATGAAGCAATTGAAGCCATTTCTGATGCGATACGTCGTTCACGTGCAGGCTTACAAGATAAACGCAAACCTATTGGCTCCTTCATTTTCTTAGGTACAACAGGTGTAGGTAAAACCGAATTGGCCAAAGCTTTAGCTGAATTCTTGTTTAACGACGAGAATGCCATGACCAGAATTGACATGAGCGAGTATCAAGAACGTCATGCGGTGAGCCGTTTGATTGGAGCGCCCCCAGGATACGTAGGTTATGATGAAGGTGGACAGTTAACCGAAGCAGTACGTAGAAAACCTTATTCGGTGGTGCTGTTGGACGAAATTGAAAAGGCACATCCTGATGTATTCAATATCCTATTACAAGTATTGGATGATGGCCGATTGACCGATAATAAAGGTCGTGTGGTGAACTTTAAAAACACTATCATTATCATGACTTCCAATATTGGTTCGCATTTGATCCAAGATAACTTCAAAAACTTGGACGATGAGAACAGGGATAGTGTAATTGCAAAAACAAAGAACGAGCTGTTTGAATTATTGAAACAGACCATACGCCCTGAGTTTTTAAATAGGATTGATGAGCTCATCATGTTTACGCCGTTGAACCGAAGCGAAATTAGAGATATTGTAACCCTTCAATTTAAACAGGTTCAAGATACTTTGGCCGAGATGGGCATTACCATGGAAGCCAGTAGAGAGGCCTTGGATTGGCTTGCCGAACTTGGTTACGATCCTCAGTTTGGTGCACGTCCGTTAAAACGTGTGATCCAGAAACGAATTTTGAACGAATTATCTAAAGAGATTTTGGCGGGTAAAATAGATAAAGACAGTAAAATCAAATTGGATATGTTCGACCATCATTTTGTGTTCCTTAACGAGGACAAATAATATTCGTAAACTCTATCATATATCGAAAAGACAGGCCAAGCCTGTCTTTTTTTATGACAGCTATCTGCCAAAAAATGTCAAATCGACAAATCTAAATCCCCTAAAAATATCACTCAATTGTCAGCAAAGGGCACTTTTGTCAAAAAAATCTAATATCGATATTTCCCTATATGGCTTCAAAATATTATTAATCAATCGATTAATTAAATATCCTATTTTTTGGCACGACTGACATTTTTTCAAAGAGGAACGGTAGTTGAAAAGAGTGTGTCAGATGGTCATAAGATCATCGTAAACATAACACATATAAAAATGAAAAAAGTTCTATTATCGTTATTGGCTGTAGCAGCTTTAACATTTGGTGCAAAAGCACAAACTGAAAAAGGTAAAATCATTCTTGGTGGTAACGTAGGATTTAACAGTACTAAAGTTGATGGCGCAGCTAAAGCTGATTTTAACTTTAGCGTAGTTCCAAGTATTGGATATTTTGTAGGCAACAACTTTGCAGTAGGTACTGGTGTTGGATATGAGTATGATAAATCTGTAAGCAGAACCAACCAACGTGAGGCTTTCGTAGTAGCTCCTTTTGGCCGTTACTATGTGAACTTAAGTGAGCAATTCAAATTCTTTGGACACTTATCGGTTCCTATGGCTTTCGGTACTCAAAAAGATGTAAATGCTAACGGCGACACTGGTGCTAAAGAAGCTACCACTACTGCTATTGGCGTAAACTTGGCTCCAGGTTTTGCTTTCTTCCCTACTAAGAAAATCGGAATTGAGTTTTCAGTAAATGGTTTAGGTTACAACAACTTATCTGTGAAATCAGAAGCTACCGGCGCTAAGGTTAAAACCAACAGTTTCGGTTTAGATGGTAATACTTTTGCCCCTAAATTGGGTGTACAGTTCCACTTTTAATTTGAGCTAGTTACTTATAAAAGGCTGCCCATTGGGTGGCCTTTTTTTTGTTTTAGGCCTATTTGCTATCGCAAAAAAATGGTTAACTTAGTTAATATACACCATTCCCTCTCTACTCAATCTTTCATTCCTATCTCTTATTAGTTTTATCGAAGGATCAACGAAGGATAGACGAAAGATGAACGATAGATGGAGCAAGTTAAACCCTTTTATTGAACTATTAAAAACATCTCTTATGGCACGTTCAAAAAATATTTTGCTTAATGATGTAAGAGGTCGTATTGGGAAAGCTTTTGTAGTGAAACAATATGCTAATCGTACTGTCATTTCTAAAATACCAGATATGAGTAAGGCTGGTACAAGTGAATCTCAAGTTGAGGCTCGCTCAAAATTTAAAATGGCCCAAATTTATGCAAAGAGTGTTCTGCTTAATGCTTCAGCAAGACTTTATCATGAACAGCGTTTACAACCTGGACAAACGATTTACCATGCGGCTATTTCTGCCTATATGAAAGGCGAAATTGAAAATAAATCATAGCACATGAAACGTTCCACTTACATTTCAAGATTCCTTATGCTTTGCATACTATGTTTCGGACATATTGCTCAAGCGCAAAAAGGTACTCCTCATAAAAAACGAACTTTGCTTTGGACTACCGCTTGGAGTAAAGACAATCAATTGATCGCTGTGGGTGGCGATGATCGTCTATTGCGGATTTATGATTCCAAACTTCTTAAGCCTATCATGAGCTTTCCTCTACGTAGCATGATTAGACAAGTAAACTGGTATCCTAAAAGAAATATCTTGGCCATAGCCACTAGTGGTGATGACGTCAGTATTTTGGATATTGCTACTAAAAAAATGGTTAAACTTAATGGTATTACTAGTGGGGCCAGAGG
>NZ_JAELTX010000560.1 GCF_016429065.1 Pedobacter sp. ASV17 | reverse complement strand
TTGCCAAATTTTTGACCGTCGGCCGATGAATCCGATCGGCCTAACCAACTTGTCGCCGTGGCTGCATACGCCAGTGTCGCCGCCCAGCGGCGAAGCCCACGCCCCTGTAGTACGCGTTTCCGTGTCTCCTTCGCTGACGTGCCCAATAGTTGTAACCCCTACTCTGGCGACCATTGTTGCTCCTCGCGCGGTTCCGGCGTAAGCAGCGACTGGGAGACCGGCAGCTGGTGCCGCGTCCACGATGTCAGTCATCTCTTCCTAGGTAAACATTACTGCGGCTGGGGTTTCTATCCTTTGAGGAAACATTATAGAGTTTCCTTTTCCGTGGGACGGTAGACATTACCTTGCGTCTCTAGTCGGCGTAAAATCTCGATGACGTCAACACCATCAGCTACTCTTCTCCGAACTGCCCCTTCTTACAC
>NZ_JAELTX010000559.1 GCF_016429065.1 Pedobacter sp. ASV17 | reverse complement strand
GCCGTATTCAGGTACTCTATCGTCTTTAGCGATATCTCTGTCCGCGAGTGTGACAGAAAATCGAGCGTCTGTAGGTAGGTAATGGCTAGCGAGTGTGGCAGCGCTACGCGGACATTGTATGCGAGAGAGTATAGTATGCGTGCTTCAAGCGTAAGCATTCGCTTTTGAAATGCAAAGTAGTCGGCTTCTGTTTGGTAGTGTGATTGCGGGTCGTTTTGCGTCGTGGACGCGCCGGTGCGCAACAATGCCGAGTTTGGCGACAGGAGATAGGCGTAGTCGGTCGATACGTCGCGTGGTGATCGAGGAATTGGCCCCATTTTGGCGACGAGATATAGAGCAGCTGCCGAAACATCCTGAGGGTAAAGAAAGAAACATCAGTTTTAGCAAGAATAGTTCCTTAGAGAAAAAAAAAAGATTTGGAA
>NZ_JAELTX010000558.1 GCF_016429065.1 Pedobacter sp. ASV17 | reverse complement strand
GCGTGGACATCATGTCCTCTCCCGACCCCCTCAATGACCCAGCTACGCCGGATCCCATCACTTCCTCGTCGACCCGCCGCATCACGCGCAGCCAGCGCGCGCAAAAGTTCTTGTCACTCGGTGTCTCGCCTAGAAAGCAGGCTTACGAGCTTGACGTGGGTAACAGCACCAAGTCATCGCGGGGTCTGGTGGTCAGTGTCGAGACGTCTGACGATCAAGAGGAGGATGGCGACACGCGCCGCAGATTGTTTCCTACCCCGAGTCCCGGCCCGCCGTTGCGCCGTCGCGAGAAAATCACAACCACTACTGTGCCCCTCAAGGAATCTATAGAAGACGAGTCGAGCGATGTCTTGGGTCCTTCGACATCCACGCCACCGCCGCGCCGAGGGCGTATACGTACATCGAATGGCACGCCTATACCA
>NZ_JAELTX010000557.1 GCF_016429065.1 Pedobacter sp. ASV17 | reverse complement strand
GTATTCTTCTGTTTCAGGCTTTGGTGTGACGACATTACGACCATTGACCTGGAGGAGCATTGTTAATCCCTGTAGTGCAATCAGAACAGAAACTAAAAAAGTAAGTACTTACCTCGCGGACAGTCATGGCATGCAGATCCTGCAGCCATCCATATCCAGCTTGTGCCACGTCTAGTTTGAAAAGACCAGTGTTAACCAGCTGCTTGACGTCTACCTTGCCATAGCTAGACTCGATAATCTTGGCGCGGTGGTTGAGCTTCTTGACAAGGTCAACAATTCTGTCCTTGGTATCGTCTTTGACCTGCCGCACTTCTGTTAGCTTGTGAAATACCTTTCGCTTAAGTGTCTTAAATTACCATGTCAATTTTGTTGAGGACAATAATGTCGGCGAATTCGATCTGATCGACCATGAGGTCAGAGAC
>NZ_JAELTX010000556.1 GCF_016429065.1 Pedobacter sp. ASV17 | reverse complement strand
CCTCTATATCCGCGGATGTATTTCCTATAGAAATTTATAAATCCGAGGAATCCTCTGACCTTAGTCACCGTATTAGGTATTAGCTATTCTCGTATAGATTCGATTTTTAATAGGCTTATGCGTACTTCCCCTAGTAGTATTTCGTATCCTAGGAATTTGACTTTCTATTTATAGAATTCGTATTTTTCTCTTTTAATAAGGAGTTTATTATCTTATAGTGTTTATAGGATTTCGTGTATGTGTTTCTTATATTTTTCTAATATCTTTAAGAAGATAAGGATATTATCGAGGTAGATAATAATAAACTTATTAAGTTGTTTTCTTAGAATATAATTAATTATTATTTAAAATGTTATAGGTGTATTAGTAAGGCTAAAAGGTATTATAAAATACTCGAAATGTCCCTTAGTTATTTAGAAGGC
>NZ_JAELTX010000555.1 GCF_016429065.1 Pedobacter sp. ASV17 | reverse complement strand
GTGCTATCCAGCGAGTCCTTCTTCTTCTTATCCTTCTTGCCGGTTCCCCAAGTACTGAAGAAGTCATCGCCATCCGCCTCAGCAGACTTTGAGTCGTTTTTGTCTTGGTCATTGGGCTCAACCAGTTCGACCGTCTTCGTGTTCGTCTTGTCCTGTTTAGTATAAGTACCCCAATCGCCCCAGTCGTCGTTGTTAGCCTCTTCGGCTACTTTGGGTTCTTCCTTTGGCTGTTCCGTAGGTAGGTCATCAAAAATGGAGGCCTTTTTCTTTTTCTTGTCCTTTTTCGACGTGCCAACAGAGGACCAAAAGTCATCGACCTCCTTCTTGTCGGGTTCCGGGATTGGTTCTGGTTCAGGTGCAGGCTCTTCTTCGGCATCCTTTTTCTTCTTCTTTTTGTCCTTTTTGGTGCCAAATGTCTCCCAG
>NZ_JAELTX010000554.1 GCF_016429065.1 Pedobacter sp. ASV17 | reverse complement strand
ATACGAATACATACCTGTTGCTGAGGACGAATTGGCAGCGACTAGACAATTCTTAAACAGTTATGTTTGTTTTGTTTTGTTATTCTGCTCAAGTACATTTCTTCGGTTGGCTGGCTGGCTGTTACATCTCTCGTTACTAGGTAGGTACCAACGTTACAGATTCCAAGATGGATGGGAGTTAATATGTACAACAGTCTGGGGTAACATGCGCAAATCACAACGTGCCAAATACATGGACGAGGTACCTTCTTGGAAGGTAGTACTGTAGCAATCGCGCGACTAAAAAAACTTGCTCACTTAGGGTCCCTCTCCCCCAAGGCTGGCCCGCAACGTTTTCTCATCCTGACGAATTAATAAATGCGCAATTACCTTTTTTACTTTCTCATTTGCTCATTTATTGCAAAAGTTGCATCTCAGCTGAGG
>NZ_JAELTX010000553.1 GCF_016429065.1 Pedobacter sp. ASV17 | reverse complement strand
AAGCTCAGCCGGTAACATGGCCGCAGGCGTCGGCTGCAGTGGCCATAGCTCAATGTTGAGCGTGCCAGACGGCGGCGTCGTTTCGCGAGGCAGTATATGACCAACAGCTGTGCCAGCCATGGCGACGGAGACGGCAGCGCGAGCCATGAGCGAAGTCGGGCTCCGTCTCGAGCGTAAAGTATCTCGCATGGTCATGGTATGGATAATTCTTCTCGCGATTGGGTTGTGTTTATTCTGTATCGGACCAAGAACAGGGGGGTCAAGTCGTGTATCTCGTAACTCTGTTTGCTCTCACCAGCCAAAGTGCAATGAGCAACAGCTGAGCATCGAAGCACAAACGCCGCCAAGGCAAACCAACTGGATAAATTGCGCAGGATAGTCGACTGGAAAGGTCCCCGATGATGCAAGAAACAGAATACTAGC
>NZ_JAELTX010000552.1 GCF_016429065.1 Pedobacter sp. ASV17 | reverse complement strand
CCCTTGATAGACGATTGGCCCACAAGTGTCGCCATTCTTTCCTGAATATTAGATCGTTGTATTCCAAAAATAGATAAATAAATAAGAATTAAAAGATCAACTAAAAAATAAGGGTTCAATGCAGATGTACCGCTTCACATTGCGTCGTAAGTTTGCGTATCGGGTGGGCGTAAAAAGCGACCAGCATGCAGTCACCTGTTTCGATTGTCAATAAAGGGCGTGTGTTTCCTTTATCGCATAACGGCTTGAATGAATTCTGGTTGATGAGCTGAGCTGCTGATGCAGTCAGTAGAAGCTATTGTTGATAGCTTGAGGATTGAAGTTTGCATGAGGTCATAGCAGTGCTCAGGAGACGGGTTGCGGGCAATCCAAACGGAACGGTTCAGCCACTTTCTGCGTCGCCACATTGGGATCGGCCGACAAC
>NZ_JAELTX010000057.1 GCF_016429065.1 Pedobacter sp. ASV17 | reverse complement strand
TGAAAATCCAGCGCCGCTTTAAGCTTCACCAAATCATAATTTACATTTGGTCCCATAACCGTTTGGTTTTTCATTAACATTTCTTCTTCAGATTTATAAACGGCAATTTCATTTCTCAGTGCAATTATCTTATCAGCAATCCCTTCCGATTTGGCTTCCAAGGCCAGTTTTTGTTCTGATTTTTTCTTTTCTAACAAGAAATTATTTTGTCGCGTAACCGATAATATCGTGAAACTCCCCTCCCCTTTGGCTTGTAAACTTTGGGTTTCAATACTCGACGAAAGTCCCGAAAAAACCAATAAGCTTACCCCTTGAGGCAGGTCTACCAAATCTGACTGACGTAGCACTTGCGCTCCGTTCATAAACACGGTAACACCCGCAATTTTAGAATTTACATTGATTTGGTTGTCTTGCGCAAAAACCGCAACATGAATGAAGAGCAGTAATGCAAATAGTAGTTTCTTTTCCATTTTTAACGAATTTATACTACCATGATGCAGGACTATTCCAATTTGCATAACGTTCAAAAAAAAAGCATTGATTTTTTAGGATTTATAGACTTACGAAGTTTTAAAACGGTGAAGCCCTCTGCAACTTTAAGACTTACGAAGTTTTTGAAACTTCGTAAGTCTAGTCTAAATCCAACACAAAAAAAGCATCACCTGGTGAAGTGATGCTTTTAAAACTTCCGTCATTGCGAGGTACGAAGCAATCTTAATGCGATAGTATATGAAACAATAGTTATAAGATTGCCCCTTACCTCACAATAACATTTTTACCTAATGGATGCCTTTAAAAATCCTGCTCCATCTAATTTTATTCAAGAACGAACCCTCACTATCCAAACTCATCCAAATAAACAATGCCTTGCCCACAATGTGGTCTTCAGGTAAAAAGCCCCAATAACGTGAATCTATAGAATTATGCCTATTGTCACCCATCATCCAATAATAGTTCATCTTAAAAGTATAGGATTTGGCAATTTGATCATTGATATACCATTCGTTTCCCTTTTTCTCCACCTTATTTCCTTCATAGGTCCTTATTGCCCGGTAATAGATAGGCATTGTTAAACTATCAAGCTTTACTGTCCATCCTTTTTTCGGAATAACCACTGGACCAAAGTTATCTACATTCCATTTGTAATTTTTATCATTTGGGAATAGTCCATCATCTTCTGTTTCACGCTTCACTTCAAGTGATACCGTTTCTACAAAATCATACTTTTTTAACGCCTTAGCCATTTCAGCCGTTCCGTTGGCTACATATTGTCGATCATCCAATTGTATCAGTTCACCAGTCTTAAATCCCAAATCTTCCAATAATTTCAGGTTAACATCGGCAGTTTTAAATCGTATTCTATAAGGCATTTGTGCGGTACCACTAAAAGCTGAAATTTGTCCGTTCACACTTACAATTCCATTTTTTGAACTAATTGTATCCCCACCTATTCCAATACATCTCTTAATAATATTTTCTCTTTTATCAACAGGTCTCGAAGTGATGGTATATTGTTCATTAACCGATTTCCAACCAGACTCTCTGACCAATTGATAATAACTTATCTCCTGATTTTCGAGTGCTACGGTATCGCCAACAGGTAAATTAAATACAACAATATCATTACGTTTAATCTCCTGAAAACCAGGCAACCTTCTGTATTTCCATTGTACCCCATCCCAATAAGCTTTGGTGCCTGTTAAAGGCATGGTATGATGTGCAAACGGAAAGGCTATAGGCGTCATAGGTACACGGGCCCCGTAGTTTACCTTACTTACAAAAAGGAAATCACCTACCAAGAGCGAACGTTCCATAGAACCAGAAGGGATGGTATAGGCCTCAATAAAAAATACACGGATAATAGTTGCCGCTACTACTGCAAATACAATAGCATCAACCCATTCTCGGGTTCTGGTTTTCTTTTTTTTAGCTTGATTGGGATCTTTTTTCTTTCGCCAGAATTTCAAATTCATAATAGTAGTTTAGTTCTCTTTTAGAGCACATTAGACACTTTTTGTTACAATCGCTTAAACTCGCTTTGCAAAATCTCACCACGGTCCTTAACCTGTTCGACAATATAAATTCATTTCAAAGGATTTAACTTCGTTGAGCTTCGGTTTTCCGCTCCGCGTTGCTGTGGTCGAAATGACGGACTATTAAACCACCTGGAGACTTACGAAGTTTTAAAACGGCGAAGCCCTCAACTTTACCTTTAAAAACAATTGAAGTTAAACTTCATAAGTCTAAGTTAAATCTAGCGCACAAAAAAAGCATCACCTGTTGAAGTGATGCTTTTTACTAATGGATTAATATGTTTTTAATGGATGCCTTTAAAAATCCTGCTCCATCTAATTTTATTTAGGAATGAACCCTCGCCATCCAAACTTAACCAAATAAACAACGCTTTACCCACAATGTGATCTTCAGGAACAAAGCCCCAATAGCGCGAATCGGCAGAAGCATGACGGTTATCACCCATCATCCAATAATAATTCATTTTGAAGGTATAAGTTGTCGCTTTTTGACCATTCAACATCCAGTCGTTACCTACCCTCTCTAATTTGTTTCCTTCGTAAATACGGATAGCCCTTTCATACAATGGCATGTTTAAACTATCTAATTTAACTGTCCATCCCTTTTTAGGAACTACAAAAGGTCCATAGTTGTCTAAATTCCATTTTCTATTTTTATCATGAGGGAAAATCAACGGATCATATTCATCCGAAGGCGTCAATTCTTCAGTCACAGATTTAACGTAAGGAGATTTTTTCAATTCCTTAATCAAATCTGGCGTTCCTTCAAATCTAAAAACTGTAGGTAATGCCGTAGGTCCAACTTTAAAGCCCATATCTTCGAAAAGCTTCAAATTCACTTCCGAAGTATTGAACTCCACCGTATAACCAAAACCTCCAGTACCCACTAAAGGCGACGGCGTACCGTTTACCACAGCCAAACCATTTCTCATGGCAATAGTATCACCAGCAATGGCTATACAGCGCTTAATAAAATTCTCGCGTTTGTCAACAGGCCTGCTTACTACACTAAACTGCGACCAAATCGATTCTCGGCTTTCGCCCCTTAACTGCATTTGATAATAGTTATCATCCTGTCTTTCCAACACCACGGTATCTCCCTCTGGGAAATTGAACACCACTACATCGTTACGTTTGATATCCTGCAAACCAGGTAATCTTCTATATTTCCATTGTACCCCATCCCAATAAGCCTTTGTACCAGTTAACGGCATGGTATGGTGTGCGAAAGGAAAGGCGATAGGTGTCATAGGTACACGAGCCCCATAATTTACCTTACTTACAAAAAGGAAATCGCCAACTAAAAGTGAGCGTTCCATAGAGCCCGAGGGAATGGTATAGGCCTCAATAAAAAACACACGAATAACGGTTGCCGCTACCACTGCAAACACAATAGCATCAGCCCATTCTCTAGTTTTAGATTTTTTGAATTTATATTTTTCTTTAAACTCTGGAGAAGCAGATTCTCCTAAGTATTGAACACTTTTATCAAAACCCCACTTTGGAAAAACATAAAATGATAAAATGATGGCCGCTGCGTGATCGATGAACTTAAATTTGCCGAACGACTTCACAAAATCAATGGTTACGCCGATAAAAATAAAAAAGTTAACCCCTGGGATAAAAAGAAGAAAAACCCACCAAGCAGGTCTACCAGAAGCCTCCATCATTATATAATAATTATAAAATGGGATTAGAGACTTCCATCCAGCATAACCTGCTTTTTGAAATAATTTCCAAAGACCAATTTGATATAATATTATAATTGGCGATAAAATAATATAAGCGTACAATTCCATTTCCTATTTAAAATTAAATATATCAGCTATGCTGTAAAAACCTTTTTTATTTTGCAACCATTCGGCGGCTACTACTGCACCCAAAGCAAAACCTGCCCTACTGTGTGCAGTGTGTTTAATCTCAATATCATCAACTTCTGAACTGTATACCACGGTATGCGTTCCAGGCACATTCTCTATCCTAAGCGATTCAATAAGGAGTTGGTCATTTCTTAACTTTTCTGAAATCGGCGTTCCTTCCAATTCGTTAACCCACTCCTTTTTATTGTCCATCTCTTCAATAATACCTTCTGCAATGGTCATGGCCGTACCACTTGGTGCATCTAATTTTTGGGTGTGGTGTATTTCTTCGACTTGCACCTCATAAGCTGGATAATTGTTCATTAGCTTGGCCAACACTTTATTCAAATGGAAAAAGATATTGACTCCAATGCTAAAGTTAGAGCCATAAAGTAAGGTATTGTTACTGGCTTGGCAATCATTTTTAATTCGTTGCAGTTCACCATACCAGCCTGTAGTGCCTACTACCACAGGCACATTAGCCTCAAAGCATTTATAAATATTGTCTACTGCGGCATGTGGTGCACTAAAGTCGATGGCTACATCAGCCTTCTCCAAATTGTCAACAGTTAAATCATCCAGATTTTCGATTCCAATTTTAAGCACAATTTCGTGCCCTCGCTCTAGGGAAAAACGTTCGATAATTTGGCCCATTTTGCCATAGCCTAAAAGCGCTATCTTCATAATCTAAGCGTAAGTTTTAATGCCGGCGCAATGTTAAGTCCGTACATAGTGTTTGTATTGATGATAGAAGGCGATATCTTGATAGATAAGCTCTCGTCAACGTTGAAATATTTTAAACGGGCAGTTACATAGGCGTCCAAAACGTTCAGCCCGTATAAACCCACCAAGGAAATCAATACGACTTCTCGGTTACGTTTGTAGATACTCTTTGCTAAAGTAAGTCCGTTAACATCATATCGATCTAAGCCATTTTCGGGATTTGGCACACCATTTAATTGACGATACTGAAGTTCTCGTAAAAATAGTTTGTAATTATTGTTGTTATCTATATACGACATTACTAAAATGGTTCCTCCTGCATAGATAGCCGCAATTTTACCAATAAGGTAAATTTTTTGGCCAATTCTTTTGCCCTCAGTCCTACCATTCTTTACGTCATCCACCACCAAGCCATAATTATACATCTGTCCAAGTCCAGGGAACATCAATGATCGATACACTGCCTTTTTCCCAGCAATTTTGCCTTGGTTTACATATTTTGCTGGAGCAATGGTATCTAATTTAGCGGTTGTATCTTGCTTTGCAGGGCTCACAGGTTTCTGCGCATTTACCTGGGCAAATGCGAAACAAAGGATTACAGAAAGCAATAATGCTCGCATTACCAATCTAACAGTTCTAAAATTCGATTAAGATCGTCGTTACTTACAAAAGGAATTTCAATAGCTCCTTTGCCATTGTCTTTTACCTTTAGCTTAACGTTGGTCGCAAATTTTGAGGCCAAATCATTCTGTAGCTTTTGGTATTCAAAAGAAACTGCTTCCACCTTAACTGGTGCTTTTACGTGTACTTGATGAATACCACGCACCAGTTCTTCTACTTTACGTACAGAAAGTCCTTTATCAATAATTTCTTGATGGATAAAAAGCTGTTTTTCTTCATCATCCACAGAAATAAGTGCACGGGCATGTCCCATAGATATTTTATTGTCGCGGATAGAAGCTTGAATAGCTGGAGGCAATTTTAACAAACGTAGATAGTTGGCAACTGTTGTACGGTTTTTACCTACACGCTCCCCTAATTGCTCGGCCTTTAGGTTACATTCATCTATCATTTGCTGAAAACTCAAAGCCACTTCAATGGCATTTAAATTTTCACGCTGTATGTTTTCGATCAATGCCATTTCCAACATCTGTTGGTTATCGGCGGTACGAATATAAGCTGGAATTTCTGTTAAGCCAGCAAGTTTAGAGGCTCTAAATCTACGCTCACCAGAAATCAATTGGTACTTATCACCGTTTTTACGTACGGTTATAGGCTGGATCAATCCTTGTACTTTAATTGAATCAGCTAACTCATTAAGGGCTACTTGATCAAATTCAGTACGCGGCTGATAAGGGTTTGTTTCAATATCAGCGAGGCTAATATGGCTAATACTGCCTACTTGCGGTGCTGCTGGTGCAGTAGGTTCTACGGCAGGCTTAACGGCATTTACCGTTTCATTGTCATCCAAAAGAGCACTTAATCCTTTGCCTAATCCGGTTTTTCTTTGAAAAGATGTCATCTATATATGTTAAATACTTGCTGTTTTTACTTCTTGCTCTGCATCAAGCAATCCGTTTTTACGAACAATTTCTCTTGCTAAGTTTAAATAGTTGATTGCGCCTTTACTGTTGGCATCGTGCATAATAACCGATATACCATAGCTTGGAGCCTCACTTAAACGAGTATTACGCTGAATAATGGTTTCGAATACCAGATCTTGGAAATGCGTTTTTACCTCTTCAACTACTTGGTTAGATAAACGTAACCTCACATCGTACATGGTTAAAAGAATTCCTTCTATTTCCAAAGCTGGGTTTAACCTGTTTTGTACAATTTTAATGGTATTCAATAATTTACCTAAACCTTCTAATGCGAAATACTCACATTGAACCGGAATAATTACCGAATCGGCAGCAGTTAAGGAATTAATGGTAATTAAACCCAATGATGGAGAACAATCAATAATGATAAAATCATATTGATCCCTTACCTTGTCCAATACCGCTTTCATTTTATACTCACGGTTGGTCAAGTTAATCATCTCGATTTCGGCACCTACTAAATCAATGTGTGCTGGCAGCAATTCGAGGTTTGGCGTTTCCGTTTTAACAATGGCCTCTGATGGTTCTACATCATTGATAATGCATTCGTAAATGCTGTTCTTGATGTTTCTTGGGTCAAAGCCAATGCCCGAAGTAGAGTTAGCCTGTGGGTCTGCGTCAACCAAAAGCGTTCTATATTCCAAAACGGCCAAACTAGCTGCTAAATTAATAGATGAAGTGGTTTTACCTACTCCTCCTTTTTGGTTTGCTAAAGCAATTATCTTACTCATTTATTCTCCTTGAAAACGCCACAACTTGTAATGGCTTAATTTTAAACTAAAAATCTTGAAAAAATGCTATTTTTGTGATGTTTAGGCATTTTTTAACAATTAGCTAAGATACAAACTAAAACTAAATATTAGTATCGGTGCTGTTTGTGTTTTACACATCTTATTAACAATTTTCCCATGGTAACCATCATCGCCGGCACTAACAGAACCAATAGCAATACGCTAAAAGTTGCTAAATATTATCAAAAAGAACTGGCTAAAAAGGGCTTACAAACCTCCTTGCTTGATTTAAAAGATCTTCCAGCAAATTTTATTGCCGAAGATTTATATGGAAAAAAATCTGAAACCTTCGAAAAGATACAGGAATTGATGACCAACACCAGCAAATTTTTGTTTGTGATTCCCGAGTATAATGGCAGCTATCCCGGGGTATTAAAAGCGTTGATTGATGCCTGTGCTTTCCCTGAAAGTTTTTACGATAAAAAGGCTTGCTTGGTAGGCATCTCCTCTGGCAAATATGGCAATATCCGAGGAATTGAACATTTTAATGGCGTTTGCGCCTATCTGCATTTACATGTAATGCCGTTACGTTTGCACATCTCCTACATTAAACAGGAAATTAACGAAAACGACGAACTCTTTAAAGAAGATACGTTAAAATTCACCGAACAACAGATGGATAAGTTTATTGCTTATTAGTCGAAAAAGTAGAAAGACGGAAAGTCGGAAAGTTGGCCGAGCCACTAGCTCAGGTTAATTGTTTAATCGTTTAATTGGTTAACTGAAGCCCTAGCACAAACCCTTTATTTGGTAATTGTTTAATCGTTTAACTGAACCTAGCCCCTAATTACTAATTCCTAGTTCCTAACTCAGGTTAATTGTTTAACTGATTAATTGTTTAACTGAAAACTAACTACTAGCTACTAACCACTAGCTCCTAATCCCTATTTGGTTAATTGTTTAATTGTTTAACTGAACCTAGCCCCTAATTACTAGCTACTAACCACTAGCTCCTAGCTCAGGTTAATCGTTTAACTGGTTAACTGAACCTAGCTCCTAATTACTAATTCCTAGTTCCTAGCTACTAGTACTTATTTCGCTAACGCATAAACCGCAAACGAGGCCAGCCAATGGTCGCCACCATAATTCCCCTTAAAGATCAAAGGCAGGGCATTGGCCAAGAAATGATTAGCGGTATCTTCAAAATGTTTCTTAAGAGGATGGCTTTTTGGAAGCTGAGCGGCAACACCTTTCATGCACCAAGCTCTAGTAAATGACAGACCAACCAAATGCACGGTTTGATAATCACTTAGATCACTAACAATTGGCATTTCACTAATGCGCTTGATACTTCTTTCTTCATAGAAATTATCGAACCATTTGATAAAATCATCTTTAGCCAAAACCCGTCTCATCAAATCGGCTATTTCCAAACTTGGCGAAAAAAAGTCAGCACCATCTGGCTCCATATAGGCGGGTGTTTTTTGGTTATCTAGATAAAAGGCTTTGGCTTTATCCATTAACTGTACTTCAAAAAGCTTATCATTTACCGCCCGTGCCCAATCGATGGCAAATACCAAAGCAAAGGCAGTATTGCCATGTACACCCGTACGGTTTGGATAAGTTTGTTTAGGCAAATAAGCCTTCCAAAGCTCTAAAATTTGTTTGGTTAATGGTTGTAGTGCGGCATGCCATTTTTTTGCCATCGGGTTATCCCATTCGTACAGCTCCTGATCTAGTTTTAGCAACCAGGCCCAGCCGTAAGTACGTTCAAATATTTTGGCCAACTCATATTTCTGAAAATAGTCGGCTTCGGCCTGCATATTTTGCAGGGTAAGTGTCTTGTTAAGCTTGGCAATGATCTCTTCCTTGTTTTTGAGGTTTGGATAAGTACGCAACAAATGCACCAACATCCAATGTCCGTGTACCGAACTATGCCAATCGAAACAACCGTAAAATGCTGGATGTAATTCGGCAGGAGTCAATTTAGCATCGGCCGCCGAATTAATGCTATGTGCCGTTTTATTAGGATATTCCTTATCCATGCAACCTAGCGGTAACACAGAAAGCTTTTCGGCAATCTCCTTATCTAATTTAGGAACAGTTTGGGCAAAGCCAAAAGAGGAAAGCATCAATAAAAACAATAATATTTTTTTCATACAGCAGCTATTTTATGTTACTAAACAATCTCTTTAAGCAATTAGCATCTTTGCTTCTTTATCTTTATTCCTTGCTCCTTTATCCTTGCTCCAACTAAACCGTAAACCTAATCCATTTATCTCCTTCGTAGCCAAAAATAAAATGTCCTGGGTGGATCATTTCGGCAATGTCTTCGACTAATAAAACTCCCTCGAGTGCTTTGTTGGTTTTATAGTCATCTGCCAAAAGACAAACCCTGTTAAATTTCACCGCTGGCCATTCGTCGCTCATCAATACAGGTGCTGTCCTCATTAAATCGCCAAGTTGCCTTCCTTGCTCATGGAAAATAATGTAAACCGCTTCCAATGGCGAGGTGGTTAGTACGGCTCCGCCCAATTCGGCGAAAGACGACAACTCGATATGGGGCTGACCTAATGTATCCAAAAAACAAACAGGCACCTTGTCCATGAACTTGATTTTGTGTTCAACAATGGCCAAACGTTCCAACAATTCCTCTCGCAATTCTGCATTGTTTTCGGCATTTATAAGTTCACTTAAAGAAGGCATGTATTTATGTTATTAGTTTACGAAAAAAATTAAGCATTAAGGGATTGGGCAATATTAAGAAAAAGTAGTTTTGTTACCTCGAAAACTTAATGTACCTTAACTTCTTAATGTTTCTAACTGTACAAAAATAGTATTTCCCTTTTCGATGCGTACCATTAAGCTCAATATATTTTGTTTTTGCTGTATCATTCTTCTATTCTCGTGTAAAAGCAATCAGGATAACGACAAGAAAGTATTCAATATCAACCTTGATCAGAACCTTACCTCATTAGATCCTGCTTTTGCTCGTAACCAAAATGCCGTTTGGATGATTAACCAAATTTTTAATGGTTTGGTACAGGTGGATAAGGACTTGAATACGGTTCCTTGCATTGCCAAAACCTGGCAAATCTCTACCGATGGACTTACTTACACCTTTAACCTGCGTAATGACGTATTTTTTCAGGATGACCCCTTGTTTAAGAATGGTAAAGGCAGAAAGGTAGTGGCTGAGGATTTCGCTTATAGTTTTTACCGATTGATTGATCCTAAAGTAGCTTCTTCGGGCGGATGGATTTTTAGCGACAAGGTAAAGGACCGTAGCAGCTTCACGGCTTTAAACGACAGCACCTTTCAAGTAACGCTAGTAAAGCCCTTCCCTGCTTTTATGAACTTATTGACGGCTCAATATTGCTCGGTTGTTCCCAAGGAAGTGGTAGAACACTATGGAAAGGATTTTAGGAATCATCCTGTGGGTACGGGACCTTTTAAGTTTAAATATTGGAAAGAAGACGAGGTATTGGTACTGCTTAAAAACGAAAACTATTTTGAAAAAGATAGCAGTGGTAACCGTATGCCTTTTTTAGATGCGGTAAAGGTGACCTTTATCAACGATAAGCAAAGTGCTTTCATGAACTTCCTCAAAAAGGACCTAGATTTCTTTTACAGTGTTGATGGCAGCTACCGCGATGATATTTTAACCAAAAGCGGTCAAATGACCAGTAAATACAAAGGTGAATTCCAACTGATCAAGGGAGCTTATTTGTGTACAGAATATGTGGGTATTTTGGTAGATACCAGCAAAAGCATTGTTAAAAACTCGCCGTTAAGGTTCAAAAAAGTTAGACAGGCGATTAACTACGCCATTGACCGTAAAAAGCTGATCAAATACCTGCGTAATAGCATTGGTACGCCAGCCACTTCGGGCTTTATTCCTAGAGGGATGCCTGGTTTCGACAGCACCAAAGTAAAAGGTTACGATTACAATCCTGCGTTAGCAGCTAAATTACTAGCCGAAGCTGGTTTTCCCAATGGTAAAGGAATGCCAGAAATAAAATTGAGCACTTCGACCACCTATAAAGACCTGATCGAATTTATTCAAGGGGAACTGGGCAACATTGGCATTAAGGCAAAGGTTGATGTGAGCCCTAGTGCAAGCCTAAGAGACTTGATGTCGAAAAACGAGGTGAGCTTTTTTAGAGGTTCGTGGATTGCCGACTATCCAGATGGGGAGAATTACCTTTCGGTATTTTATTCTAAGAACAAAGTTCCCTTTGGCCCTAACTACACGGGATATTTTAATAAGGAATTCGACAAACTTTTTGAGCAAAGCTATTATGAAAACGATCCGAAGAAACGTTTCGAGCTTTACCACAAAATGGACAATATGGTATTAGAGAATGCTTCTGTAGTGCCTATTTTATATGACCAATCGGTAGTGATGTTGCAAAACAACATTAGCGGCTATGTGATTAACCCTTTAAGTTTAATGATTTTAAAAGGGGTAAAAAAGAAATAAGCTACCTGCGAACTAACCTAATTCTTCCCGATATTCTTGCTGCAATTCCAACAGACATTTTGCGCAAAGACAACCGTCATACAGTTCGCTCACATATTGTACTTCGTTGATGCTGAGCTGTACCACGCTGCACTGACATTTGGTGTAGGCATTGGCCTTGCACTCAATAGCAGTACCACATCGCTCGCAAGCAATAATTTCGTGTTTACTATGGCTAAATGATTTGTTCATTAGTTCACTAGTTCATTTGATATGGCGTAAAATACTAATCAACCACTGGCAAATGAACTAAAGGCAAAAGTACGGACAAAAAATAAGGTTCTGAACTTTCGTCCAAAACCTTACTTTATTATTGCGTTCTCATTACAACTTATTTCATACCAGTCTTTTTTTTACTCCAGAATCATCACCAGATAATCAGGCAATCCTTGATCTGGGCTTTGAGAACCTCTTATTTTGAAATAAAATTTAAGCTGCTTCTTTGAGATTTCAGCAATTGTACCAGCTGAACTATTGCCTACATAAAACTCATTTGAATTAAGATTATACTTGCTAATATTAAAACCACTTATTTGCGTAGCACATGTTCCATCTGGATTTTTAATTTCATATGTTCCATTATTATAGAAATAAAAAACATCATCTTTTACACAACCTGAAATTTCAAAGTATTTTATGGATCCTTTAGGGTTCGTGCTTGGATTTTTGTCTACAGTGGCTCTTTTCCAAGTTTTAGAGGTTAGAATATCAATTGGTTCTTCTTTATCTTTTTTACATCCAACAAAAAATGTGCAAATAATAACAAGAGCTATTATAAAACTGAGGCGTTTTTTCATGTGATAAATATACTTCTTTTTATAAAAAATAAGGTTCTGAACTTTCGTCCAAAACCTTACTTAAATATTAGATTAATATCTTTCTAGCAAAACAGATGCTGAAATAAATTCAGCATGACGGCTATGCTTTGAAAGTCCCCTTTAGGGGATTTAGGGGTTTAACCTGAACAGCTAATGCAACCTTCTTCCATTGAACAAACTGGTCCGTCAACAATTTCCTCTGCAACTTGGTCTTGAGGAATATTTGCAGGAATTACAGCTTCAATTGCTTTACCACCTTGATTTTCTACCGTAAACTTAACTGCTTGAGAAGCTGCTTGTGTACGTAGGTAGTACATACCTGTTTTCAATCCTTTTTTCCAAGCATAGAAGTGCATTGAAGTTAGTTTTGAAGTATTTGGTGCATTGATAAATAAGTTTAATGATTGAGATTGGCAAATGTAAGCACCTCTATCAGCAGACATATCAATGATGTTCTTCATCTTAATTTCCCAAACTGTTTTGTACAGTTCTTTGATATAATCAGGAATTTCTGCGATGTCTTGAATAGATCCGTTAGCCAAGATAATTCTATCTTTCATTTGCGGGCTCCACAAACCTAAAGCTACCAAGTCTTTCAATAAGTGTTTGTTTACCACGATAAACTCACCACTTAATACACGACGGGTATAAATGTTTGAAGTATATGGTTCAAAACACTCATTGTTTCCTAAAATTTGAGAAGTTGAAGCAGTTGGCATTGGTGCTACCAATAATGAATTGTACACCCCTGTTTTTACCACACGTTTGCGTAATGCATCCCAATCCCAACGGTTGCTTTCTGGGGTAACGTTCCATAAATCGAACTGGAATTTACCTTTAGAAAGTGGAGAACCTTTGAAAGTTTTGTATGGGCCATTTTTCACTGCCAAATCAGCCGAAGCAGTCATTGCAGCAAAATAGATGGTTTCAAAAATATCTTTGTTCAATTGTTTAGCCGCGTCACTTTCGAAAGGATAACGCATTAAGATAAATGCATCAGCCAAACCTTGTACCCCTAAACCAATTGGACGGTGACGGAAGTTTGAGTTTTCTGCCTCTTTTACTGGATAGTAGTTATAATCAATGATTTTATTCAAGTTCAAGGCCGCTTGATAAGTTACCTCGTATAATTTTTGATGATCAAACTCACCATTGATAACAAAACGAGGCAATGCCAATGAAGCTAAATTACAAACCGCTACTTCATCCTTAGAAGTATACTCAATAATTTCGGTACACAAGTTAGAAGACTTGATGGTTCCCAAGTTTTGTTGGTTCGATTTGCTGTTTGCAGCATCTTTATACAACAAATAAGGGGTTCCAGTTTCAATTTGTGAATCTAAAATAGCGAACCAAAGTTCTTGTGCTTTTACCACTTTACGAGCTCTTCCTTCTTGCTCATATTTAACATATAGCTTATTGAACTCTTCGCTATGGCATTCTGCTAAACCTGGAGCCTCATCTGGAGAGAATAAGCTCCAATCGCCATTCTCTTCTACACGTTGCATGAATAAATCAGAAATCCAAAGTGCATAGAACAAGTCACGAGCACGCATTTCTTCTTTACCGTGGTTTTTACGCAAATCCAAGAACTCGAAAACATCAGCATGCCAAGGCTCTAAATAAATAGCAAAGGCACCTTTACGTTTACCGCCACCTTGGTCTACATAACGAGCAGTATCGTTAAATACACGTAACATTGGCACAATACCATTACTTGTACCGTTAGTACCGCCAATATAAGCTCCTGTTGCACGGATATTGTGGATGCTTAGACCAATACCACCTGCACTTTGAGAAATTTTAGCTGTTTGTTTTAACGTATCGTAAATACCTTCAATGCTGTCGTCTTGCATGGTTAACAAGAAACATGATGACATTTGTGGCTTTGGTGTAGCCGCATTGAATAAGGTTGGCGTAGCGTGTGTAAACCAACGCTCGCTCATTAAGTTATAAGTAGCAATGGCACTTTCGATATCCTCTTTGTGGATACCAATAGCCACACGCATGAACAAGTGTTGAGGACGCTCAACAATTTGTCCGTTAACTTTTAAAAGGTATGATTTTTCTAATGTTTTGAAACCGAAATAATCAAAGCCAAAATCTCTGTCGTAAATAATGGTACTGTCCAAAATTTCCGCATTGTCTTGGATTACTTTCCATACGTCATCAGCAATTAAAGCTGAATCTTTTCCTGTTTTCGGATCAATGTAGTTGAACAACAACTCCATTGTTTTAGAAAACGACTTTAAAGTGTTTTTGTGCAAGTTAGAAACAGCAATACGTGAAGCTAACAAAGCATAATCAGGATGTTTAGTGGTTAAAGACGCTGCTGTTTCAGCTGCCAAGTTATCCAATTCAGAAGTGGTTACGCCATCATACAAACCTTCGATCACCTTTCTAGCTACATCAATTGGATCTACCAGTTCAGCATTAAAACCATAGCACAGCTTCTCTATCCTAGCTGTAATCTTGTCAAATTTCACCGCTTCACTGCGGCCGTCTCTTTTTATTACAAACATCCTTACTAAATTTTATGGTGCATATCTGCATAGCGGCACCTGGTTTCAAAAATTTTATTAGTATTAAGATGAGATGTGAGTATAGAGCGTAATACTTTACACCTCAATCATCTTTTTTATATGATTAAAAATCCTCGTCTAATGAGAAAGCTTGCGCTTTATCTTCTGAGGCAGTTAATACACCACTTTTTTGGTAATCGCCTACACGTTTCTCAAAGAAGTTGGTTTTTCCTTGCAATGAAATCATTTCCATGAAATCAAAAGGATTGGTGGCATTATAAATTTTGGTATAGCCTAATTCTCCTAACCATCTATCCGCAACAAATTCAATATATTGTTTCATCAAGTCTGCATTCATACCAATCAGTTTAACTGGAAGTGCATCGGTAATGAAATCTTTTTCAATTTCTACCGCATCTTTAATGATGGTGTGTACTTGTTCTTGGCTAAGTTTATTTTGCAACATGCTGTACAATAAACATGCGAATTCACAGTGTGAACCTTCATCTCTAGAGATCAGCTCATTACTAAAAGTTAAGCCTGGCATTAAGCCACGTTTCTTTAACCAAAAGATAGAGCAGAAACTACCACTAAAGAAAATACCTTCAACCGCAGCAAAAGCCACTAATCTTTCCGCAAAAGTTCCGTTATCTATCCAACGCAATGCCCACTCCGCTTTTTTCTTTACCGCAGGTACGGTGTCTATGGCATGGAAAAGTCTGTCTTTCTCTTCTGGGTCTTTTACGTAGGTATCAATCAGTAAAGCATAGGTTTCAGAATGGATATTTTCCATCATGATCTGGAAACCATAATAACAACGTGCTTCTGGAATTTGAACCTCGCTCATAAAGTTAACGGCAAGATTTTCGTTCACGATACCATCGCTGGCCGCAAAGAAAGCCAAAATATGAGAAATGAAATGACGCTCGCCGCTATTCAAATTCTCCCAATGCTTGATGTCGTCAGACAAATCAATTTCTTCCGCCGTCCAAAAGCTAGCTTCTGATTTCTTGTACATTTCCCAAATTGCAGGATACTTGATTGGCAATAGCACGAAACGGTCCTTGTTTTCCTTTAATAATAATTCTTCTTCCATAAACTCTCTTTTTACGTTGTTAGAAAATGTTTTGCTGCAGCATAAATGATATTCTTTAACAGTGAAACCGCCGAACAAACCGTACTTAGTTTACATAATTAAAAAAGTTGAGGTTATCTGCTTTTTCAAACGAACTAAATAGCAATCAGTTATAACAATAATTGGGGTGCTTTCTATTAAAGAACTTCGTATAACAAATATAAAAGTTAGGGCTTTTTTTGGGCTACAAAGTTGTTAACATGTGCCTGATTTTGTGGGGATTTCCAATCAAAATTCTGTCATAAACAGGGAAGAAAAAAGCTAATTATTTCTTTTTAAGCACTTATGAAATAAAAACGAGTGTTAATAATTAAAAAATGAGTCTAAATTCTGGCACTTTTACTCTTGCACATAAGAGATTTCCACACGGGCGTAACCCAGTCTGTAAATGCCTATTTCCTTGGCCGCAGCCGCCGAAATATCCAAGGCAAACTTCTTACTGAAAGGTCCTCTATCGTTTACCCTCACCTGTACGGTTTTGCCAGTATGCAGGTTCCTTACGGTAACCAAAGTACCAAAAGGCAAGGTGCGATGGGCCGCTGTAAATTTCTTTGCCCGATAGCGCTCACCACTGGTGGTTTTACGCCCTTCAAACTTTTTGGCGTAGTACGTAGTGAAAATGATTTTCTTAATGGTATCGGGAGCTTTAGATACGATGTCTTGCGCCTGGGCGGCAAAAACAAACAGGCATAAGCACAGTAATAATCTAACAGGTTTACAATATCTCATTAATACTCTATTTAGATTGCGGCCTCTTCTGTTAAAGAGAGGATAGCAAATATAGCAAAACGCTTAATTTATAAAAAGATAGACACTCTATATAAAACAAAAGCCCCTTCAGTAACCTGAAGGGGCTTTGTATGTTGTATAAGCTAAAATTACTCAGCTACTACTTCGAAAGGAACTTTTACTTTCACTTCTTTGTGTAAGTTCAAGTTCGCGATGTACTCACCTAAAGTTTTAGGCTCTGTTTCGAAAGTAATACGACGACGGTCAACGTCAAAACCTTTAGCTTTTAATGCGTCAGCCACTTGGATCGTGTTCACCGCACCAAAGATTTTTCCAGTTTCACCAGCTTTAGCACCAATGCTTAATTTAACATCAGCCAATTTAGCTGCGATACCTTCAGCGTCTTTTTTAATTTTCTCTTGTTTAAAAGCAGCCTGTTTAAGGTTTTCTGCTAATACTTTCTTTGCAGAAGGAGTTGCTAAAATTGCAAAGCCTTGTGGAATTAAGTAATTACGACCAAAACCAGGTTTTACCGTTACGATATCATCTTTCTCACCTAGTGATTTGATATCTTGCTTTAAAATAATTTCCATTGCTCAGTTCCTATTTTAATTGGTCAGTAACGAAAGGCAACAAACCGATGTGACGAGCACGTTTTACCGCTTGAGCCACTTTACGTTGAAATTTCAAAGAAGTACCAGTTAAACGACGAGGTAAAATTTTACCTTGCTCGTTAACGAACTTCAATAAAAAGTTTGCGTCTTTGTAATCAATGTATTTGATGCCATTTTTCTTGAAACGGCAATATTTTTTTCTGTTATCCTCCACTTTTGGAGCTGTAACATATTGAATTTGATCTCTTGCCATTACGCTGTAGCCTCCTCTTTCTTAGTTTTGTTAAAAGCTCCGCTACGTTTTTTCTCGTTGTAGGCAACCGCGTGACGGTCTAATCTTACAGTTAAGAAACGTAAAACACGCTCATCGCGTTTTAATTCTAGCTCTAACTTGTTAATGATTTCACCATTAGATTTGTATTCTGTAAGGTGAAAGAATCCGTTTGCTTTTTTGTCAATCGGATACGCTAATTTTCTCAAACCCCAATTATCTTCTGCGATAATTTCGGCTCCGCTATCAGAAATGATGCCTTTAAATTTAGCAATTGCCTCTTTTGCAGCTTCTTCTGACAACAATGGGGTAAGAACGATAACAGTTTCGTACTGATTCATTGTTTTTATTTAATTAATTTTTTAATCTATTCCGCTTAAAACGGGCTGCAAATGTAACAATATATTTCTATAAATCAAAGCGTTGTTTTGAAAAACAAACACATAAAGAGAAATGCAAACACATAGACACATAGGCATTATTTTTACCGACTACAGCGCATAACCTTTAAAGAAGGATAAACCACAACATTTTACTGAGTTTACTATGTGTGCGGTTCATTTATGTTACCTGAAGCTATAATTCACTCCCGCCCCAAATCTTTGCTCCTTTATACTATAGCTTATATACTTAGTAATAGCGGTTGGAATATGGTAGCTCAGGTTAAGTTCGATCTTTTTATTCACAAACAATCCTGCCTTAACGGGTATTGAAAAATAGAATTTTTCCAAATCTGGCGCTGGCTGTGGAGATGCCCCTATAGAAAGATATCTATACTCAAATTTATTAGCACTGGTAGAGGCATAGTTCAAAGAAAAACCAGCACCTACATAAGCTTTAATTTTAGGGCCATTATAAAAATTATGAAGAATTTGAACGGTCAAATCAGCATTATACCTTTTATAAGAATGTGCCACGGCGTTAATAGAATAATCACCAACCACCCTTTCAATATTTTGTTTGTCGTAGAAAAATCCCAACTGTGCCCTAAACAAAGTTCTTCGATAAGCTGGATTGGCATAAACATCTATTCCCACCGTTAAATATGGGCTTAACGATAATTTATGAACGGTGTTAGCATGGGCCAAATAATGAGTCCCTTCATAATTCGCCTTTGTGGAATTCAAACCAATGCCTACAAAAAAGCTATATTTAGCATATGGCGATTTAGGCAAGTCCTCTTTTTCATTAATTAAAGCAATCAGTTTCGAAATCGCCGATTCATCGTAAGCTATTTTAAAGGCACTTTGATCATTACTCTTCAATAAATCATATTTCGAAAACAGGTTATACAAAACTCCCCTGAATTCAAAGCCTTCAACAAGGTTACTGCGATTGTTTGGATCAAGGTAAAGATGTCTTTTAAGCTCAACCGGCGCTAATGTTCCATTCTCTTTGATATAAAATCGAGTTTTTAGATCATCTTCATACTGGTACAAATTCACTTTTTCACCAGTCTGAAGTACTTTTAAAAATACTTCTTTTTGAACAAACGAAGTGTCAACACCAACAGACAACTCATCTAAAGCTACTTTATCGAGCGAGATATCGACTAAATACCTTTCGTACTTCTCTTTATCAGCAACCGAAAAAGCTCTTAAATCTTTAATGGAATACTGTGCTACCTTACCATCAACGCTGGGTTTAAACTTAACAGAGGTGGGATTAGCATTACTTTCTTTTCCTTGAACGTAACCTCTCAAGGTATCTCCAGCATTGGTAATTACATAGCCCTTAAAAAAATTGTACTGAGCTGAACAAAACAAAGGAGTGATTAAAACTCCTAAAAGGAATAAGCGTTGTATGAATTTGAACATTAGATGGAAAATTTAGAGCGGCAAAGATAGCAACATCAACCAATAACAAAAACAAAAAAAGCATCTCCCCTTAGGGCGATGCTTTACTTATCAGAGTATATAGTTGTTTAAAGCTTGATGGTTTCTGAGAACTCTTGGTTACCAGTTCTAACCACAAAAGTAAGCTGTCTTGAAGGTGTTCTGCTTACATCGTATTTCTTAATCACCTTTGCTTCGTTAGCATAAACATCTTCGTGAAGCTTCTCATTAAACTCGTTATAGATGTCTACCTGCACTTCTCCTTCGGCTACACCATTTAAATTAAGGGTTACCACATCATTCTCTTTCGCCAAACTTGGTTTTTTGAAAAGTTTCACCACTGGAACAGCTACTATTGCGCTATCAGCTGTAATGTTAATTTGGTAAGTCACCGTTTTTAAAGGCGATTCCATTTTAAGGGTATAAAGCCCCACTGGCAAAGCACTTAAATCATAAGTTTTAAATTTGTTGCCTACCGTTTTTAACCTTTGCTCGTAAAGCACCTCGTCAGTTGCCGAGTATAAAGTAAGGTCTATATTCTGGGATTCGTTGGTGATAAAGCTCACCCATTTGTTATTCTCTTTTGCTACTTTAACTAAAAGCTCCATGTCATCGGCTTTGGCAACATTCACCATCAATACCGAGAGGATTACTAAACTAAATCTGAATAAATTTTTCATTGCTGATTTATTTAAAACGTTAATACTTATTTAACAAGAGCAAATTTAGGTAGTAATGACACGCTTATTATGTTTCATATTTCCCAGTATATATGCTATTTTAACCATTAACATTAAATTAACAACAAAAACAATCAATAATCCATATAATTTGATTAATTTAGCGTTAAGAAAATGAAAAAAATCAAACCAAGCTTCGAAGCCATTGAACCTTCCTTTGGAAGTTCCTTCTACTATTCGAAATACCTACAAAACACCAATAACAAGGCCCACGTTTGGCACTATCATCCAGAAGTGGAAATGGTGTTTGTAAATGGCGGCTCTGGAAAAAGGCAAATTGGCAGCCATATTTCTTACTATACGGATGGGGATTTGATATTGATTGGCAGCAACCTGCCCCATTGTGGTTTTACCGACGGAACAACGGGCAACACCAATGAGGTAGTCATTCAAATGAAGCCAGATTTTTTGGGCACAGATTTTTTAACGCTCAAAGAAACCAAGGGCATTGCTACTTTATTTGAAAAAGCCAAGTACGGTATTGCGTTTGGCGAGGACACCAAAAAACTTGTTGGCCCTATTCTCGAAAAGATGAACAACATGTGGCCTTTTGAAAAATTACTGGCTTTACTAGGTGTACTGCGAGAACTGGAACAGGCTTTTGACTACAAATTACTGAATGCACAAAATTTCTCCTTGGAGATGCAGGCCCAAGACAATGACCGCATTAGCATGATTTTTAACTACGTGAAAGACCACTTCACCGAAGAAATCAGTTTGGAGTACGTTGCCGAAATGGCCAGCATGACCGTACCTTCTTTTTGCAGGTACTTTAAAAAGATGACCAAAAAGACCTTTACCAAGTTTGTGAATGAGTACCGAGTGGTGCATGCTTCGAAGCTTTTGGCCGAAAAAAGAACCAGCATTGCCAACATTAGTTACGAAAGCGGTTTCCACAACTTTAGCCATTTCAATAAAATATTTAAGGAGTTTACGGGAAAGAGTGCCTCGCAATATAGAAAGGAACTGAAGTCTATTATATAAGTATACAGTTGGCAGTGGGCAGTTTTCAGTTCACAGTTCACAGTTGGCAGTTCACAGTGGCCAAAAGTTTATGCCTTTCTTAAATAAACCCGACTGACAGCGGTACCCAATCATCCTGAGTTTATCGAAGGGAATTGGGTTGAGCAAAAGGCGGGGCTAAAGTTGCCGATGTTACACCCCCTTACCTTTTCAAAAAAACAATTGGGCAAAGCAACTTTTCAACATTCAAACTTTTCAACCCTGCAACAATCAAATTTTTACTATTTTCGTGCCAATGGAAAATTTCATCGTTTCAGCCCGTAAATACCGCCCCGCCACGTTCGAAACCGTGGTTGGTCAGCAGCATATTACTGGAACTTTAAAAAACGCCATTAAAAACAACCAACTGGCGCAAGCTTTTTTGTTTTGCGGACCAAGAGGTGTGGGTAAAACCACGTGTGCACGTATTTTGGCAAAAACCATTAACTGCACCAGTTTAACACCCGAACAAGAAGCCTGTGGTACTTGCGAAAGCTGCCAATCGTTCCAATCGGGGCATTCCTTTAACTTTCATGAGCTGGATGCCGCGTCCAACAACTCTGTTGACGACATTAGAAGTTTAATTGAGCAGGTAAGGATTCCGCCACAAGCTGGAAAATACAAGATTTATATTATTGATGAGGTTCACATGCTTTCGACAAGTGCGTTCAACGCCTTTTTGAAAACTTTGGAAGAACCACCTCCCTACGCTATTTTTATTTTAGCAACTACGGAGAAACATAAAATATTACCGACCATTTTGTCTCGTTGTCAAATTTTCGACTTCAACAGAATTCAGGTAGAGGACATTTCTAGCCATTTGGCGAAAATTGCGGAACGAGAAAACATTGCTACAGACAACGACGGCTTGCATATTATTGCGCAAAAAGCGGATGGTGGTTTGCGTGATGCGCTTTCGATGTTTGACCAAATTGTTAGTTACACCAATAGGAATGTGACCTATAAGGCGGTAATTGACAATCTGAACATTTTAGATTACGATTATTATTTTAAGCTTACCGACTACATTACCAGTAGCGATGTAAGCAATACCTTATTGTTATTTAATGAGATTTTGAATAATGGTTTTGACGGCAACAACTTTATTAATGGTTTAGCTGGCCACTTCAGAAACTTATTGGTAGGTAAGGATAACCAAACCATCAAACTGCTTGAGGTGAGCGAAAATATTAAGCAGAAATACCTGGCGCAAAGCAACGGCACCAATTTGGGCTTCATTTTAACCTCGCTCAATTTGGCCAACCAGTGCGATCTTAACTATAAGAACAGCAAAAACCAACGGCTTCAGGTGGAGCTGGCACTGATAAAAATGTGTCACATTCCCTCTGTAATTCAACTCGCCAACACCGCAACTGACCTAGATCAGGATAAAAAAAAAACTTTAGTTAAAAACGACAGCCCTGCTTCGGCACCTATTCAACGACCAGCGGCGGCCCCTACTCCACAAGCTCCTGTTGCTGTTCCAGTAGAGAAAAAAGAGCCACCTGCCACAGCCCCAAAACCTGCGGAAACCGTTCCTCCTAAAATAGAAGTACTCAAACCTAGTGCACCCACTGCTTCCTCTATCAAGATAAAGCCTTTGCCAAAAAGCACTTCTGGTTCTTTAATCCCTTCACTTACCGATTTAAATAGTGGATTGGGCGCAGACGAGGAAGACAAAGGCCCGCAGTATGTAAGTGGCAACGAAAAACAGGCTTTTAGCCAAGCTCAATTTATGGCCTGCTGGCAACAGTATGCCCAAAAAGCTAGAGAAGACGACAAGATACACCTGTTTACTTTGTTAACGAGTAACGAACCTGTTTTGGACGGCATAAACGTAACCGTTCTGATTGAAAACATTGCACTGGAAAGCACGTTACAAGACGAGAAGATCGACTTGCTTAACTTCCTTCGAGGAAAGCTGAACAACTTTGACATACAGCTAACCCCTAAACGAGTAGAGGCCAAGCAAAGCGACCGTATTTATACCAACAAGGATAAATATGCATATTTGGTTGAAAAAAACCCCCAGCTGGAAGAATTTCGCCAACGTTTTAATTTGGATTTGCTGCTTTAACTTGGCAAATCATTTTTAGGATAGCCTTCTTCATCCAAATCATCCCTAAAATCTTCCTCGGTTTGCGCTAAAATCTTATCCGCAGGATCAAGCAACACACTTTCGCCTGTTTCATCTACCCGCATCCCATTATCTTCCAACTGCTCATCCACCTGCCCTTGCTGGTCATATTCATTGCCAACATAGGGATTAGATTCATCGTAAGTAGAAATGCTATCTTCACCATTTGGTGCCGAGGTATCGTATGGCAACGGGTGGTCGTAGTTGGCTTCGTCGCCTTTTACATCAAATTCGAAGCTATTTTTATCCTTATTATAAGACAGTTCATTGAAATCTTTGGTCTCGCCCAAGTCGCTACCATGTAGCTTGTCTTTGGCTGGTTTTTGATTATCCATGGTTTATTTATTTAGTAATAGATAAACCTTAATTATTTGGGTTTTGTTTTGATAATGACGTGAATCATTTATTTAAATAGCAGCGCAGTTGCAGTCGCTTTTTTGAAACTATCGTCCTGCTTTCCGCTGCAATCTTTTTGTTTGCCGCCAGTACCATCCACTCCTGTCATCCTGAGGAACGAGGAACCTCTTTCTTTCCTGCCCTCGTCTGAGATCCTTCGCTGCGCTCTGGATGACAAAAGAGGCAAAAACAAAAAGTATTTCCGCTACAATCAGGTCTAAGTGGCTAGGGTGCTGCACTAATCCCAGTTTTTAAACCAAACCTCGTAGGTTTTGAAAACCTACGAGGTTTTTAACAAGTAAAAGTTAAACCTACGAGGTTTTAGAACCTGACTCTCTAAATTGTTTAAATGAAAAAGATATCCTACATTTAACTAAACAATTAGTTCACGATGGGCAAAGCAAAATATATCCTCCTATTATTATTGTGTTTATTTAGCTATGTGATATATACGCAAATCCTATTTGCCGAAAACAACCTCATCGTATTAAAAGGCTCTTTAAATAAAACGCATCAATTTACAAAGAAGGAGAAAAACGGTGAGCAAGAAACGGAGTACGCCTACCTAACCTTTATGCTAAACGGCAGTAACAAATTCTTTATCCTCAAATTAAATGTTGACTCGGTAAAAGAAGGCTTCAACATCTTCTCTGGTGTCAACAAATCATTAAAATACGCAGGACAAATTAAGGTCAAAATAAAGAAATCCGATATCCTACAGGTACGGCCAACGGTGTATGAAGTATATGCGGACGACCAAAATATTTTCCAACGAAATAAAAGGCCATTTAGCAATACCTATTTATTTGTCATCTTGGGTTTAAGCCTACTGATCATAGCTGTACTTTCTATTGCTCGCCTCCACAGAAATCAAAAAATGGCCTAGCGCACATAAGTTTTATATTTTTATTTGTATTAAATCTAAATAATACTACTTTTGTATAAATATTTAACCTACTGTGCAAAAAATAGAAGAAGCATTATTTCCTGTTGCCACGTTTGAAGAAGTGTTTGCTACCCAAAGCGGCGCCATTTTTCAATCGGATTCAGAAAATTGCTGGTATATTGATTTTGCAGGGAAGTTAGCCCGCTTTGATTATAGAAACCTTCTTAAACTAAAAAAAGCGGTTTATCAGGTTAACATTGAAGAGAAACTTTTGAGCAGCGACAAAACTGCTGATGTAGAAATTATCTTCATTTGTGCATGCGACCATTCTTATGTGCTTTCTTTATTGGAGCTCATCAAACTTAAAGAACTACTGCAAGGAACCTTTGTAATGTTGGAACTTAACCACATTATTCACGATTGCCTTTATCGCTTAGCCTCTTAAAACTAAGACTTAGACTGTTTCCATATTATTAATAATTTCTTTTACAGAACATTATAGCCGTAGCTTTGTAGTGTCAAAGGAATAATTAATGAAACAACATGGCCTTTCACACAGTTGAAAAACTGACTCTATCATAGCGTTTCACTACCGTAAAGAACTAAAGACACAGAAAATGAAAGATATTATGCGTGTAAAGTGTTTACTATCATCAGATGTAGAAACACTTATCAACCAACAAATAAAAAAAGAAGCACATTCGTCATCTATTTACTTATCAATGGCTTCATGGTGCAACAGAAATGGTTACGATTTTTCTGCTGATTACTTCTTTAAACAAGCAGAAGAGGAAAGACAACACCAATTGAAATTCTTCAAATATGTATTGGATATGGGCGGAACTGCAGTTTCTCCAGACGTAACCAATATCAAACAAGAGTACAACTCTTTCCGTGAAGTATTTGAGGAAGCTTTGGAGCAAGAAATCAGCGTAACGCAATCCATCAAAAACATTGCAGCTCGTTGCCATAAAGAACAAGACTATGTTACTTTAGAATTTTTGAACTGGTTCTTTAGAGAACAACGTGAAGAAGAGTACAAAGCACGTAGAGCGCTAGAATTGTTTGACGTAATTGGTGAAGAAGGCACAGGAAGATGGCAAATTGACAAGCACGTTGGTCAAATTTCATACGACAGCGAAGCTTAATTAATTTAAAAGTATAGGTTGGGCACAACGACATTCCAAACATTGGGAACAAAAGCCAACTAGCCTACCCACAAAGCGACAACAAAACAAAACAATAATTGAAGGTGTGTACAACAAGTATGCACCTTTTTTGTTTATTTTGAAGTTATAAGCCACAAATACACAAATAAAACGTTATCTAGATATTCATAAATCTGTGTATTTGTGGCTAAACATCACTTATGTCTAAAAAGGATAAAAAGAAAAAAGGCTCGAAACAGGACAAAAAGGACAAGAAAAAGAAAAACTGTTGCGAGAAATACCTAAGGGGCAAGCGTTGTAGGAACTGTCCTTTCGGTTAGGGCATTGCTATGGGCTCGCTGTATGTTTCTAATTTGATCGATATGACGCTCGTTGTGCATCACCATAAAGGCCAACACATCACCCAATCTTAATTTAACCCACTTACTGATGGAAATAGGGATTTTAACTTTATTCACATCTACCCTTTCAAATGCTTTAAGGTATTTAAGGAAAGTTTCTTGTTGGTCAATAAATTCGGTTACCTCCGCATAAACATCTTTTACCTGCGGCTGATGCTGTTTGGCTGCCTTGTATTTCTTACGCTGCTTAGCTACATCCATCATTCCTACAAAATAATTACCTAGCCAACTAGGTGCATAGGGCGCTAAAGACACCTCGTTAGGTTTGGCTAAAATAGCTTTCATTTTGGGCAGGTAGTAATGTCCGTAAGTATTCAAATGGGCCAAACATTGTGCGATGTTCCAACTTTGTTCATCTACCGCAAAAGTAAGTGCCTCTTCGTTCAGGTTTTGGTATTGACTAATGGCCAGATTTAAAATGGCATCGGTACGTTGATATAGATCTGTTATAAATGCTTTCTTCTCTATTCCTTTCATGTATTTCATTCATTAATTGAACAAAGATATTTTAGCACAACAGCGTAATTGTTGGTATTTACCAAGATTATATTTTCACCCTATTCATCAGCTTACTGAAGTTGGTAGCATCTATTCCTAAATAGCTGGCGAGGTATTTATGAGGAACCAAGGTAAGGATGTGTGGGCTTCGCTTTAACAAGCTTCTGAACTTCTCTTCAGACGACATTAACTGTAGTTCGGCCAAACGATCCAAAACTCCGCCTAGTGCTCCGCTTACTCCCAAATTAATCATCTGAGCAATTTCACTGTTAGCGAGCATTATTCTTTTTATTTCTGAGGCTGGAGCTCTTAAAAAAGAGGAGGACGTTAAAGTTTCATAAAAGAATTGAGATGGTTGTTCGGTCATCATGGCATTGAGTACGCCACCAAAAGAGGGTGCATAGGTAAAAATCAGCGTGGCTTCTTTCCCCTCACTATTTAAGGCATACACTCGTTGTACCCCTTCCAGCACAAAGTAAAGATATTTTTCCTGCTCTCCTTGACGGGTCAATATTTCTTTTCTTTCGGCATGGTAAGTTTTCCAAGGCGATAGAAACTCAGCAAGACCACTCGCAGACAGCGAGAAATGTTTTTTCACATACGCTTCTAGCACATCGATAGGTCGATCTAGTTCAGTGCTTCCCATAAAATCTCCACTGGATGTTTGGCAATCTTCTGCGCTCCATCTTTAATTTGATGTCTACAGCTGGTTCCCGCAGCAGCAATAATGGTATCGTCTTTTTGTTTACGCACTTCGGGCAATAGCACTAACTCGGCAACTTTCATAGAAACTTCGTAATGTTCGGCTTCGTAACCAAAAGAGCCTGCCATTCCGCAGCAGCCCGAAGGAATCAGCTCCACTTTGTAATTGCTCGGCATCGACAATATTTTCTCTGTTGGCGTAAGGGCATTCAATGATTTTTGATAGCAGTGACCATGTAATTTAATCAATTGGTAGTCTGAGGTAAACTGACTGGCCTTAATTTTCTCTGCTTCAAACTCGCTCAATAAAAACTCCTCCACCAAAAATGAGTTTTGTGCTAATTCCTTGGCTTTTTGCACCAAATTGGCATCTACCAATTCAGGGTATTCATCCCTAAACGTAAGTAAGGCCGACGGTTCTACACCCAGTAAAGGCGCATTTGCATTCACTAAATTGGCCAGTAACGTTACATTTTTATTAGCTAAAGCTTTCGCTTCTCGGAGCAAACCTTTTGAAAGATAGGTACGCCCACTTTCCAAGTGCTCTGGAATAATCACTTCGTAGCCCAATTTCTCAAGGAGCTTAACGGTAGTTATTCCAATTTCTACATCGTTATAATTGGTAAACTCATCACAAAACAAATAAACCTTACGGTCGGTAGTTTGTGGAGCTTGTTTTTTATCATGTTGTTTTTTCCAGCTACGCAAAGTGGTCTTCCCTACTTTTGGCAACGAACGGTCGGGCGCAAAGCCAACTACTTTTTTAATGAGCTTTCCTGTAAAGTTATTGCTGATTAACGCATTATAAATAGAAGGAACAATGGCCGCCAAACGTTGTGATTTGGTAAAGTTGGCAATCATTTTAGTACGGAAAGGCACACCATTCGCATCGTAATAATGCTGCAAAAACTCCGCTTTCATTTTGGCCACATCTACACTTGAAGGACATTCTGATTTGCAGGCTTTACAGCTCAAACATAAATCCATCACATCTTTGATTTCCTCATGATTAAATGGATTATCGCCTGTATCGTTGCTTAGGAATTGCCTTAAAATATTCGCTCGTGCTCTTGTGGTATCTTTCTCTTGGCGAGTAGCCATATAAGACGGGCACATGGTACCACCACTGATGTGAGTTTTTCTGCAATCGCCAGAACCCGAACATTTTTCTGCCAACCTTAAGATGCTTTCGTTCTTCGAGAAATCGAAAATGGTTTTTACGGGTTTGATTTGCTTATCGGCTTCATAACGTAAAAACTCGTTCATTGGTGGCGTATCCACTATTTTATTGGCATTAAACACACCTATTGGGTCGAACAATTGCTTTACTTCTTTTAAAAGCCCATACACTTCCGTTCCCAATACGTCTTTGATAAACTCCCCTCTTAAACGACCATCGCCATGCTCACCACTTAACGAACCTTGATGCTTTTTCACTAGCGCCGCTGTTTCTTTCAAAACTGTTCTAAAAAGCTCCTTGCCTTCCGAAGTTTTAAGATTAATCATCGGCTCCACATGGAGTTCGCCAGCACCAGCATGCGCATAGTAGGATGCCTTTAGGTTGTATTTATCTAAAATCTGTTGAAGTTCTTCAATATAAGCAGGTAAATCTTCTGGAGCTACGGCACAGTCTTCTATCAGGTTTACAGGTTGGTTATCCCCAGGCAAATTCCTGATCAACCCGAGTCCTGCTTTTCTAACATCCCAAGCCAGTTTAGTTTGCTGGCCATATACAATTGGATAGGCATAACCTAAACCTGCCAATTTTAAATCAGCAATTAATGCCGAAGTTTTAAAATCAATCTCTTGCTGGGTTTCCGCAAAAAATTCTACCATTAATAAAGCTTCGGGCTCACCATCAATAAAAAAACGGTTGTGCTGATATACTGGATGGCCCTTGGTAAAGTCCATGATGTACTTATCTACCAACTCCGAAGCCATTGGCTGGTGTTTCAAGATGATGATATTGGCTAAAAGCGACTCCGCCAACGAATTAAAATGTACACAAACCAATGCTTCTTGTTTAGGTGGCAAAGGCAGTAGTTTTAACTTGGCTTCGGTTACAAAAAGCAATGTCCCTTCTGAGCCAGCAATCAGTTCGCACATATTAAAGTTCTCTTTTCCTTCTTCTGGGATTAGAAAATCTAAGGCATAACCTGTGTTTCTTCTGGTAAGGGTTTTCTTAGGATAGCCCTTTTCTATGGCTTCTATATTTTGCGGCTTGTTAACCAGTTCAGAAACTCCTTTATAGATGACGCCTTCCAAACTATTCAACTGTGCTTTCTCGACAATCTGTGCAAGGGGTATCTCTTTAAATTCTACTTCTTGCCCGTTACTCAAAAGGCCTTTTACTTCCAATAGATTCTGACGAGTATCGCCCCATACAATGGAGTGCAAACCACAAGAGTTATTGCCAATCATGCCGCCAATCATGGCCCTGTTGGCTGTAGAAGTTTCTGGACCAAACATTAGTCCAAAGGGTTTCAGGGCAACATTCAAATCATCCCTGATTACGCCAGGTTGTACGATTACGTATTGTTCCTTTTGGTTAATCTCTAGTATTTTATTGAGATACTTAGAAATATCTACCACCAATCCATTACCTACTACTTGCCCAGCTAACGATGTTCCTGCAGCTCTTGGAATAAGCGTGAGGTGGTGCTCATTGGCAAAGCTGATCAGGGTTTTAATATCCTCGTTGGTTTTAGGTACTGCAACCGCTAAAGGCTTTTCTTGATAAACCGATGCATCTGTTGAATAAACAAGCTTTTGTGCTTCGTGAGCAGCTGATTGGTCGTAAAATAATTCTCCACTAAAACTATCTGCTAGCTTCTGGAATGGGGCCGAAAGGTGAGTATGATTTGACACAATGTAAAATTAAGCATTTTAGTAATGTTATTTAAAAATAAAAACTGCAAAAAACTGCACAAACCAGTAGATAAATTGAAATGTTTAATTTCTTGATATTATTTTGAAACATTAAGGCATTAAGAGGCATTAAGCCTATAGTCCAAATCTTAATTACCTTCATTTCTTAATGGTTTATTTTCAATCTTCCAAGCATATTTTTTGAAACATTAAGGCATTAAGAACATTAAGCCCATATTCCAAATCTTAATTACCTTCATTTCTTAATGGTTTATTTTCAATCTTCCAAGCATATTTTTTGAACCATTAAGGAATTAAGAGACATTAAGCCCATAGTCCAAATCTTAATTACCTTCATTTCTTAATGTTTTATTTATTATTTGAACCATTAAGGAATTAAGAGACATTAAGCACATATTCCAAATCTTAATTACCTTCATTTCTTAATGTTTTATTTATTATTTGAGACATTAAGGCTTTAAGAGACATTAAGCACATATTCCAAATCTTAATTACCTTCATTTCTTAATGTTTTATTTTTAACTACTTAGCTTATATTACTTTGAACCATTTAGGTATTAAGAGACATTAAGTAAATATTACCTCTTAATGTTTTTATCATTATTTAACACGGTTTATAATTGATTTTTGCTAATTTGAGATTTCAAAATAAGCTTATGAGTGCCAACCAAAATACCTTTATCGAAAAAATAAAAGCCTCTTATTCACCTAGTGGCGAATATATCTATTTGGGTGCCGCCATGTTAGATGGTTTAGCTTTGGCCGAGGCCGAAGTAAATTTGCCCTTGCGCATGATGAACAGACACGGTCTTATCGCAGGTGCTACTGGAACGGGAAAAACCAGGACCTTGCAATTACTGGCCGAACAGCTATCTGACAAAGGCGTACCTGTTTTTATGCTCGATGTAAAGGGAGACCTTTCGGGTTTATACCAAGCAGGCAGTAGCAATCCTAAAATTGAAGAACGTGCGCAACAACTCAATAAGCCTTTTACACCAAGTGGCTTCCCTATCGAAATATATTCCTTAACGGGTAAATTGGGTGCCCAAATGCGGGCAACGGTAACCGAGTTTGGGCCTGTGCTCCTTTCTAAAATACTGGCACTTAACGACACGCAATCTGGGGTTTTAGCGGTATTGTTTAAATATGCTGATGACCATAAAATGCCTGTGGTAGATTTGAACGATTTGAAAAAACTACTTGGCTATCTAGCAGAAGGTGAAGGCGCCAAGGAAATCAAGTCCACTTATGGCTCCATCTCTACCGCTACCTCAAGTACTATTCTTCGGAAAATTGTGGCCATAGAGCAACAAGGTCTGGGAGGAATTTTCGGTGAGACTTCTTTTGATACTGAAGATTTATTTAACCGTGTGGATGGCAAAGGGGTAATTAGCTTGTTGAACATTGCCGATGTGCAAAGCCAACCTGTGCTTTATTCGACCTTTTTGTTAAGCCTTTTAGCCGAAATTTACCAAACCATGCCTGAGGCTGGAGATTTGGACAAACCCAAATTAGTTTTCTTTTTCGATGAAGCACATCTCTTATTTAACGATGCGCCAAAAGCATTCTTGGAACAAATTAATACTATTATTAGATTAATCCGTTCAAAAGGGATTGGTGTATTTTTCTGTACACAATCTCCTATGGACATTCCTGAGAGCGTATTGTCGCAGTTAGGGAACAGAGTGCAACATGCCTTAAGAGCATTTACACCTAACGATGTAGACGCTTTAAAGAAAACAGTGAACACTTATCCAAAATCGGAATTTTATGCCATTGATAAAGTGTTGACCTCTTTGGGTACAGGTCAGGCGCTGATCACAGTACTGAACGAAAAAGGTATCCCGACAGAAGTTGCAGCAACTTTGCTTACCCCACCAAGGGCAGTAATGGGACCAATGGCAGCGCTAGATTGTGAGAAGCTCATGCAAGGCAGTCCGCTGTTTAGCAAATACAAGGAAGCGGTAGATCCCATAAGCGCTTACGAGATGCTTACCGATAAGATCAACGAAAGCCAAGCCAATGAAAACAAAGTAAAGGCCGAGGAAGAGGAACGTAAAAGAATTGAACAGGAGAGCAAAACAAAACCAGGGGAAAAGAGTTTAGTGGAAGAGATTATGGGCGCCACCATTACCCGACAGATAGGAAAAGAAATTGTTCGAGGCCTTTTTGGAATGCTAAGCGGCAAAAAAACTCGAACAACTAAATCATCTGGGGGTGGGCTTTTTGGATTCTAAAAGTTAACTTTGGCGACAACTAAATATTCATTTAAAAACTAAACAGTTAATGAAACCTACGTTATTGATTTTGGCTGCCGGTATGGCCAGCCGCTATGGTAGCATGAAACAAATCGACGGTTTTGGACCTAACGGAGAAACCATCATCGATTATTCTATATATGACGCAATTAAAGCCGGATTTGGGAAAGTTGTATTCATCATTAAAGAAGAATTTGCTGACAACTTCAAATCTATTTTTGACGAAAAATTAAAAGGGAAGATTGAAGTAGACTATGTTTACCAAAACTTTGATCTTAAACAATTTGGGATTGATGAAGAAATTTATCGCGAAAAACCTTGGGGAACAGCACATGCGATCCTTTCGGGCAGAAAAACAATTAAAGAGCCTTTCTGTGTTATTAATGCTGATGATTTCTACGGTTTTGATGCCTTCAAAAAAATGGCTGACTTCCTTACCTCGGAGATAAATGATTCTAACTATTCAATCATTGGTTATAAAATTGGTAAAACCCTATCTGACTTCGGTTCGGTATCAAGAGGCGTATGCAAAGCTGATGAATCGGGCAATTTAACCGAAATTGTAGAGCGTACAAAAGTTTACAAAAAGGGCGAATCTATCGTTTACGAAGAAGATGGCAATGAATTCCCATTGGAGTTTGACACTCCTGTATCAATGAACTTCTGGGGCTTTACTCCAGCAGTATTTAACATTACCGAAGAGCTTTTCAAAACCTTCGCCATGGAAAACAAAGACAAGCCTAAGGCTGAGTTTTTTATTCCGCTGATAGGCGAGCATCTGGTGAGTACCCAAAAAGCTTCTTTTAAAGTAGTGCCAACCGACAACCAATGGTTTGGCGTTACCTATAAAGAAGACAAGCCGTTGGTTCAGGCATGTATTGATGAACTTATCAAAAATGGCAACTACCCAGAGAAGCTATGGAATTAACAATTGATGAAAGTATTTTAAAATCTTACGGTTTAAATAGCCAAAATATTAAAATACAACAAATAGGTTCTGGACACATCAACAGAACCTATTTGCTCATACAAACAGCTGGTGAGCAAAAAAAATATGTGCTGCAAGAAATCAATACACATGTTTTTACCAACCCAGAGGCTGTTGCCAATAACATTAAACAAATTGCCGATTTTTTAGCGGAAAACTTTCCTGATTATCTATTTCCAGCTCCCGTAGCTGCTGAGACAGGTAGTACTATGGTACAGCATGAAGGTGCTTTTTGGCGTTTAAGTCCTTTTGTTGACAACACCATTGCCTTAGATACCTTGACTGCTCCACAGCAGGCTTATCAAGCCGCAAAGCAATTTGGCAAATTGAGCAGGTTGCTTAATGATTTTGATAGCAGCACCCTAAAAGAAACTATCGCTGGCTTTCATGACCTTCACCTCCGTTTCGATCAATTTCAAACTGCCTTGGGGCAAAGTTCTCCCGCACTAAGAGAGCAAGCTGCAAAAGAAATTGAAACGGCACTTGGTTTTAAATCTATCTTAACAGAATATCAATCGTTAAAGGATAGCTTGCCCAAC
>NZ_JAELTX010000551.1 GCF_016429065.1 Pedobacter sp. ASV17 | reverse complement strand
CCCACATGGCGACTGCTGCGTTGGGATTGACACCCTTTTTGCCTTTGGTCGATAGGCGCGTAGCGAGCTCGGCTGTGCTCCAAAGAATGACGACGGCATGCTAGCAGATGAGTTAGAATCAATGCCGTAAGTGAATTTATGTTTGCCAAACTTACGAGAGGGACGGTACTGGCAATGATTGCATAAGATCTTGTAAGGTCAAGGGTTTTGGGAAACCGGAGAAGAGAGAGTGATAGACCCAAGGCAGCCAGGGCCACGAGAAGAGCAATGACAACCAAGCCAAGCTTTACCCATTTCCAGCCGACGTCTTCAGTGGGCTTTGCAGGATCTACAGGCTCGGCATAGAGAGTGGCAGCCCGCATTCCGACTAGATTGGGCGGTGCTTGTGAGGCTCTAACCGGGTTTGCCTGGGTTGGAGCGGGAG
>NZ_JAELTX010000550.1 GCF_016429065.1 Pedobacter sp. ASV17 | reverse complement strand
GAGTCCCAACACTGCAATAACTCGTCCAGTGCGTTCTGCAGCCTCATATGCGCCCTTGACATCATCTGCGAATGCAAGCATGGTGCCTGTTCCCACAGCCGCACCAGTCGACGCAAATAGAAGCAATCGTCGAGGCGGCTTCGTCTGATCGCCGCCTGCGCGCGACCAGCCGTTACCAGCCGTTGCATACTGCCGTTGCGGCCAAAACGGTGACGGTCTCGTCCGAGACAGCTGGCTCCTACAATTGGTGCATGTCCGGGACAATTGCCTCGAACTGAGGAGTTTTGAAAATGCTGAAAACGAGAACGAATTCATCTTCGGCTTAAGAAACGCAAGCAGCGGCGTAAACGATGAAGACGTTCTTTTTTTTGGTGGCGTCGATGGTAAGGAGACTCCTCCTAACAGGAAGATATCATCCTTGAAC
>NZ_JAELTX010000549.1 GCF_016429065.1 Pedobacter sp. ASV17 | reverse complement strand
ATCTTGGACAGGGCTCCATGAGAGGTAAGTTGAAACGGCGGGTAGACGTGGATTACCTCTCCAGAACTAACGCATCGCAGGATCAACTGGTAGCATCAGCGGCGCCCCGGGCTACAACTATCAGTCTGGGCAAATGTGGTCGCAGAGCCCACAAGGTGGGCAACCCGGCTACGGCAGCTACACGGCACAGTCTCAGCAGCAACAGCAGCAGCAGCAGCAGCAGCAGCAACACCCGTCACAATCGCCGGCTCCTCATATGCGTCAGCCCAGCGGCCAAATGCAACCCAATATGCAATTCCCTCCCATGGGTGGCATGCAGTATGCTGGCGGCCAAGGCATGTACCCATCCGACCAGACACCTCGACAATACATGCAACAGGGCACCCCCGGCCCTGGTGGACCGCAAGCATGGTCTGGTCAGCAC
>NZ_JAELTX010000548.1 GCF_016429065.1 Pedobacter sp. ASV17 | reverse complement strand
GGTCTGGTACAGAAATACAGTTTCGATCACGTGGTTGCGGCATTGGCGCTGCAGTGTGCGAGGGTCACTCCACATCCTTGGCTGGCGTAAGCGGAAGAGCAATAGACAAATTAACATGCAATCATAAATTGCATACCGATCATTCGAAGCAAATTTCTTACTTAAGAACACCGGACACTGTCCACATATTTTCCTGCTATGTTTACTCTTCTCCTCAGCGCTGAGTTGACCGGGTACGTTACTTGATGTCATCATGAAACCTTTCAACCTGCTTACAAACAACAGCGTGACGAACTTGCGGCCTCTTGATACGAAAGACAGTCCATTCTGGTACATGTTTAGGGTCCAGTGCACTTCGTGCCGAGAGATTCATGGCAATTATGTCGGAGTAAACCGATTTGTAAGTATAGCTGTCGTACAACAC
>NZ_JAELTX010000547.1 GCF_016429065.1 Pedobacter sp. ASV17 | reverse complement strand
CACTCCAGCTGTACTTCAAAATGAAATCTTCTAGGATATTGTAGCGAATCTTGAGCATATAGATGCCCTCCATCCAGCCCTTGAGGGACTTGTACTCCTTATTCAGGAATGTCTTTTCAGTGTCGGCTCCGCCGTAAAACGCAACCTCTTCGGCATTGGCAATCAAACGAGCGTGCAGGCTTCGGAAGTCACCTTCTTTGCGGCCCTCCACGGCTTTGAGCTTTCCGAATGGCGGTGATAGCCGTCGCAGAATGCTAGCTGTGAGGAAATAATTGCTGACAAGACCAGAAAGTGCCAGTGGGCCGAGGGAGCGATAGAGCTGGAAGTTGAACACGCAGAGGTCTACAAAGGGCTTGCCTAATGAGGAGTACAGGTTTGCTGCGGCGGCGCAGAATAGGGTAAGGTCTTGCGTTATGAATTGGTC
>NZ_JAELTX010000546.1 GCF_016429065.1 Pedobacter sp. ASV17 | reverse complement strand
CGCTTTGACAGTGAACTCTGCAGGCATTCGCATAATCTCTTTGATGAAGATGCGCAATTTTCCCCCCAGAGCGTGTCAGTCAGAGCAAGGCACGTAACATGACAGTACAGTCTCTGCTTGGTAAGATGCAACCACGTAGTGGATGCCACCTTTTTCTCCTCTTGCGCGCAGCTCAATTTGTTGAGCTACCTGTGGCCTTCGTGGGTCTGAATGGAGGGGTAGAAGAAGACCCCTGCCAAAGGGCCCTGTACGAGTACTAATAAGCCCTAGTTCGGGCTGGCTGTTGTAAGTTGTGGATCGGCACGGCCGAAAAGAGACACGTACGAGTACAGTAGCGGTAGTAGAAGAGCTGTTGAACGGTGCCTCGGGGCCGCAAATGACGGACAAGCAGCAGACGAGGTTGACGGCTTGCAATTGCTTGGGGT
>NZ_JAELTX010000545.1 GCF_016429065.1 Pedobacter sp. ASV17 | reverse complement strand
CTCTTGTAGTCTGGGCGTCCTGAACGAGTCTGACAATCTGGCTGAGCTGTGTGTCTCTGCCGGCACGGGTGACACGGAAGTCGACGCGGCCATTGCCATTGACAGTACCGCCAATGACATTGTCTCCCAGTCGCTTCTGGACAGGCATTGCCTCTCCAGTAACCATGCTTTCATCGACATAGGCCTCTCCACGCACGGCGACACCGTCGGCTGGGATCTTGTCTCCGGGTCGAATGAGAACAATATCGCCCATTTGAAGCAACTCTGTGGGGATAACCTTTTCCTCATAGGCGGATCCTTCTGCACCCGGAGCGTGCGGAGTTGAAGGTGTGGTAGCATCGCTGGATTTCGCCCATGCTTCTACGGCTTTTTCGAGCGCAATGGGGTCTGCGTAGATTGTAGCCATGGATGGAGCTAGTGACATC
>NZ_JAELTX010000544.1 GCF_016429065.1 Pedobacter sp. ASV17 | reverse complement strand
CCCCGTACGCTGTCCTCGCACCATCTGAACCGCATGGTGTCCCTCGAAGGCATCGTGACAAGATGCTCACTCATCCGACCCAAGGTTGTACGCAGTGTTCATTGGAACGAAAAGAAGCACAAGTTCCATTTCAGAGAGTACCAGGACCAGACTATGACGAATGGTGTAACCACATCGAGCGTTTACCCGCGTGAGGACGACGACGGTAACCCGCTCATCACCGAATACGGCTTTTGTACATATCGCGATCACCAGACCGTTTCCATCCAGGAAATGCCAGAGCGTGCCCCTGCAGGCCAGCTGCCTCGTGGCGTGGATGTCATATTGGATGATGATTTGGTCGACAAGGTCAAACCTGGGGACAGAATCCAACTCGTCGGGATTTTCCGCACACTTGGTAACCGCAACACCAATCACAACAGCGC
>NZ_JAELTX010000056.1 GCF_016429065.1 Pedobacter sp. ASV17 | reverse complement strand
CCCGCAACAATATCACCAATACGTTGTTTTTTGTCAGAAACAGCCACACTGATAAAACCCAATAAATTAGCGGTTAGTGAAAAATCAACAATCCTAAATACCCAACGCATAAAGTATTGCCCAATACTGGCTTGTCCGCCGTCTAAACTCACCACCTTTATTTTTAATAGTTTTTTGCCTAGGCTTTGTCCATTAAATGCTACTTCACATAGCAAGTCGTAAAACACATAGCAAATCCCAAATACAATAATTAAGATAACCATGGTGCTATTGTTAAGGCTGTTTTCTAGTCCTGTAATGGCAAGGGCAATCAGTGCAAAAAAATAGATGATGAGGAACATCCCGAAATCTATGAGATAGGCCGCCACTCGCTCTCCTAAACCTGCTACAGGGTAATCTATTTCGATGTGTTGGCTAGTGTTAATTTTGATGGTTTCCATTACCTCAAATATAAATTTTTAGTACGAATTGTCTCTAACTTTAGCTGCCGATGTATAGATTTTTTAAGTTCTATCAAAATCGAATTAGTTTTTGTTTGAGTATCTGTAGCTAAAACCAAAATTGCTTAGGTTTTTTATGGAAGGTTAAAATTTTGTTTTATTTTAACAGCAAATATCTATCTCACCAGAAATTAGCTATGAAAGAAGCGCTCTTTGTTAAGCAAAATGCTGAAAAATGGAAAAGTTACGAGGCGCTGATCACAGATAGCCCCGATGAACTTGCCCAGCGTTTTGTTGACATCACCAACGATTTGGCCTATGCGAAGACTTTTTATCCAAAGTCTAAAACGACCGCCTATCTAAACGGTTTGGCATCGGTGCTGCATCAGGCAATTTATAAGAATAAGAAAGAAGAAAAAGGAAGGTTTTTCAGTTATTGGAAGTTTGAATTGCCCCTGCTTTTTCATACTTATCGTAAGCAAATTCTGTACTCATTTATCTTTTTCGTGCTGGCCGTAAGTATTGGCGTACTATCGGCCAAATATGACGACAGGATGATCAGGTTGGTTACCAGTGATAGGTATGTAGATATGACCAATGAGAATATCGCTAAAGGAGATCCTTTTGGTGTGTACAAGCAAGCAAATGAATTCAGAATGTTTTTTGAAATCGCTGTGAATAATATTTTCGTGTCCTTTGTCATGTTTGTTAGTGGGGTGTTGTTTTCAATAGGACCAGTGTTTTATCTATTGCGTAACGGCGTGATGTTGGGTGCTTTTCAATACTACTTTTTCAGTAAGGGATTGGGTGTAGAGTCTATTTTGGTCATCTGGATACATGGTACTTTAGAAATACTATCGATTGTTGTTGTTGGCGGAGCAGGCTTGGTACTGGGGCATGGGCTGCTTTTTCCAAAAACCTATACCCGCCTACAGGCTTTTAAAAGAAGCGGAAAAGACGCCACCAAAATAGCCATTGGTATTGTTCCTATTTTATTGTTGGCAGCCTTTGTTGAAGGTTTTGTTACACGACATACAGGAATGCCCATTTGGTTAAGCATTTCGATCCTGGCAACTTCATTGGCATTTATGATTTGGTATGTCATCATTTACCCACATCAATTAGCTAAAAAATTAACGATACGAACCCAAGCAAATTCAAATAATTTATCATGAAAGAGCATATAGAATTTAGGAAAATAAGAGAGTTTGAAGGAATAATTTCCGGAACGCTTTTATTTATCAAGCAAAATATAAAACCCTTATTAAAAACATTCTTCTCTCTTTGCGGAATTTTCATCTTAGGCGGATTGATTTCCAATATTTTCATGCAATTGCATATGACAAATGTAAGAGAGAATATCCAAGCTGGAAATTATGACGGATTTGGGGTTTGGAGCTATATGGCAAGTTGGCGCTACCTCTTGGTAATTGTATTCTCGGTACTTAACTATACCGCCATATATACCGCTGTACTTAGTTTTATTGCGTTGTATATTGCCAAGGGCAATGTGGCTCCAACAGTAGAAGAGGTGTGGAGTTACTTTAAGTATTACTTTTTTAGGGTAATGTGGAGCTGTATCCTCATTTATGTGCTTTGGATCATCAGCGCAATGGCCTGTCTTATTCCAGGAGTATTTGTAACGCCTGCATTTTCTATCTTTTTCGCAATCATGATTTTAGAGAATGCAGATTTTGGAACTGCCTTTGGACGTGCCTTTGCATTAGTAAAACAAAATTGGTGGGTTACTTTTGCAACACTTCTGGTAGTAGGTATCATCACCTCTATATTTATGACGGTAGTTTATGCACCTGCCTACATTTTAATGATGATCAGCTCTTTTTCTGGAGGAGATCTACAGATTTTAAGAGGCTATCAGATTTTTACTTCTATTTCACAAAGTTTGTCACAAGTGTTTATGATTATTCCAATGGTTTCAATGGCCCTCATTTATGCTAATTTGGCCGAACGAAAAGAAAGTCAAGGTTTATTGAGTAGAATTGAAGCGTTTGGAAATGAAACGGCTCCAGTATCACACCCCGACGAAGATTATTAGTATGCGCATATTGCTGTTGGCTGTTTTACTGTTTTTTTCGATGGGTTTGTTAGCGCAGAAGAACCCACGATTTGTGATGGGGAAGCCAAAGAAAGATACTATTGCTTTGAAATTAGACAGTAGCAAAACTCAGATCCGAGAATTTGACAATGATGCTATTCAAAAATACAAGGCAGAAAAGGAGTTTCAATATGGTGAGGAAGACTCAAAAGACCTTGGCTGGTGGGACAGGTTTTGGCGAAGCTTTTGGGATTGGATAGATAGCCTTTTTGGAGAAAGACAGATCAAAGGCTCAAGCGCATCTGTTTGGCCCACAGTTTTAAAATATGTGACTATAGGTGTTTGTATCGGGGTCATCGTGTTTGTGATATTTAAATTAGCGGGTGTTGATTTTAAATGGTTGGCTGGTAAATCTAAAGCTATTGAGGTGCCTTACGATGAAAGCCTTGAAAATATACATGAAATTAGCTTTGATGACGAAATTGAGAATACCCTTCAAAACGGCAACTACAGGCTCGCGGTTCGCTTGCTTTATCTGCAAACATTAAAGCAGTTGAGCGATAAAGGCATTATTGATTGGTTGCCGAATAAAACAAATCTTGCTTATGTGAAAGAAGTGCAGAAACAGGATAAAGGTTACGAAGCGTTTGTGAGCTTAACCAATCAGTTTGAATACATTTGGTATGGCGATTTCAGGGTCGACAAAACCGCTTTTGCATCTATCCAACAATCTTTTCAACAATTTAATGAGGGCTTGAGATGAACGGATTGAAAAGATATATGATTTTTGGAGGGCTTTTGTTGGTACTATACCTCATTGCCCAATACACCAAGCCTGCGGAAATTAATTGGACTACCACCTATTTGCCCGAAGATAAAAATCCTTTTGGGACGTACATCTTACGCCAACATGCGAATGACATCTTCCCAAAAGCAGCACAAAAAGTTTATCAAACGAATATCTATAATACCTTAAAAGATCTTACTAAAGAGAATTCGAACTATTTGATTATTGCGTCAAATCTCGACGTATCAGAGCCAGATTTTAAGGCCATGCGAAAATACATGGAAGCAGGCAATCATATTTTTATTGCAGCTTTTCATATGGATGGTGCGCTCGCCGATAGCCTTAAGGTGGAACTTGGTTCTAATTTTGATGCGCAGAATAAAACCAAATACCCTATCAACTTTACATCGCCATATTTAAAACGTGATATGGACTATTATTTTGAAAAGGGAATTGCAGCACAGTATTTTAGTAGCATAGATACTGCCAAAGCACTAGTGCTTGGTAAAAAATATGATGAACATCCTAATCTAATCCAATATCGTTTTGGTAAGGGAGCCTTGTTATTGTGCCCAAACCCACAATTGTTTACCAATTATAGTCTGTTGAACGAAAATGGAGCAAATTATGTAGCTAAGGTATTTTCTTATTTGCCACAACATAAAACGCTAATATGGGATGAGTATTACACCAGGCCAGTTGTTAATAGTCAATCTGTTTTGCGTGTGCTATTTAGTTACGAGGCGCTGCGATGGGCTTACTATTTGGCATTATTTGGTTTGGTGATATTTGTGTTGTACGAAATGAAACGCAGACAGCGAATCATTCCAATTCTTGATCCGCTTAAAAACAGTTCGGTAGAATTTGCACAAACCATAGGTAGGGTGTATTACCAACAACGAAATCACCACGATATCATCGAAAAAAAGATCAGTTATTTCCTAGAGTACCTGAGAAATAAATACAGGATAAAAACCACTGAACTAGATCAGGAATTTGTAGAGACTTTAACTAATATTACTGGCGTTGATCCAGCACTAATTTCGCAATTGATAGGTTACATTCTAGCTTTCAATCAAAAAGATAAAAAAGCTAAGATTGATGACCAGTACCTCATTGCGTTTAATCAACTTATAGAACAATTTTATAAACTAGACAAATAAAGCTTTGCCCGTTATAAAAGGTGAAGACTATAAATGAACATACATGGAACAAGAGATGTTTAACCAACGTACCGATTTAAGCCAGTTGAGCCAAGCGGTAGAACAAATTAGGCTACAACTGTCGAAGATAATTGTAGGTCAGCAAAACACCATCGATTTGCTCATTGCAGGTTTGTTGGCCAATGGACATTTGCTATTGGAGGGAGTGCCTGGGGTGGCAAAAACTTTGAGTGCAAAATTAGTGGCAAAAAGTATTGACGCTACTTTTTCTCGTATACAGTTTACACCAGATTTAATGCCTTCTGACGTATTGGGTACGGCGGTCTTTAGTCCAAAAACTGCAGAATTTCAATTTAGGCAAGGGCCCATATTTGGCAATATTATTTTGGTGGATGAGATCAACCGAGCACCAGCAAAAACCCAATCGGCCTTGTTCGAAGCCATGGAAGAACGTCAAGTTACGGTAGACGGACATACCTACAAACTAGCAGAGCCATTTATGGTGTTGGCTACACAAAATCCAGTGGAGCAAGAAGGAACTTATCGTTTGCCAGAGGCACAATTAGATCGCTTTTTGTTCAAGATCGAAATCAAATATCCCACATTAGAAGAAGAAATTGAGATCTTAACCCAACAGCACCAACAAGACACCCAGCACCAGTTAGAAGATGTTAAACCAGTGTTGGATGTGAAGCAGATCATCGCTTTAAGGGCAGTCATCAAGTCTTTATTTGTAGAACCTAAATTGTTGGCATACGCTGCGCAAATTGTACATGAAACCCGTGAGAACAAGGCCTTGTATTTAGGTGCATCGCCAAGAGCTTCTTTAGCAATGATCAATAGCGCCAAGGCCATAGCCGCAATGGCGGGTAGAGATTTTGTAACACCAGACGACATTGTAAAGGTAGCAACGCCAGTATTGGCACACCGAGTGATGTTGAGCCCAGAAAAAGAAATGGAAGGCTTAACGACTGCAGATATCATTGCCCAGATTATTAAAAAGATAGAAGTGCCAAGGTAGACGGAAAGCTTGAGGCTTAAAGCAGGAACATGAAAAAAATATTTAGAAAATTCTATACCGATCTGTTTCTAGAAAACAGGCTTTTCATTGCGCTGGGTATTTGCTCGGCCATGTTTCTATTTGCCTTCTTTTTACCCATTTTGGGTGATTTGCCTTACCTCGCTTTTGGCGTTTTGTTATTATTGGTTTTAATTGATATTTATTTACTTCATTCGTCTAAAAAAGCAGTCTTTTTAAGAAGAGATGTGCCAGAAAGGTTAAGTAACGGCGATGACAACGAACTTAAAATCTACCTCGAAAATTTCTATCCTTTTCAGGTAGCCATTGGAATTATTGATGAAATCCCTTTCCAGTTTCAAAAGAGAGACTTATGGTTTAACACCAGCTTAAAATCGAGGGAGCAAAAAATCATCAATTACTTTTTACGCCCAACCAAGCGTGGTCAATACGATTTCGGTTTTACCCGTCTGTTTGTGAAATCGCCATTGGGTTTGGTGAGCAGGAGGTTTAATGTAGCAGGCACAGAAATGGTGCCTGTATATCCTTCTTTCCTCAAGCTGAGAGAGTACGAATTGATGGCTATTTCCAACCGTTTAATAGATGTTGGGATTAAGAAAATTAGAAGGGTAGGGCATAGTATGGAGTTCGACCAAGTGAAGAACTACGTAGCTGGTGATGATTTTAGGACCATCAACTGGAAGGCAACTGCTCGTAGGTCCGATTTTATGGTGAATACCTACACCGAGGAGCGTTCACAACATATCTATTGCGTCATCGACAAATCTAGGGCAATGAAAATGCCTTTTGAAGGAATGAGTTTGTTGGATTATGCCATCAATGCCAGTTTAATTTTATCGAGCGTAGCCTTAATTAAACAAGATAAGGCGGGACTGATTACGATTGCCGAGAAAACCAAAAATGTGGTATTGGCCGATAGGCGTCCAACACAGTTGAATAAGATAATGGAAGTGCTATACAAGGAGAAAACCCGCTATCTGGAAACAGATATGGAAGCACTTTTTTTGAGCTTACGTTCGGCTTTAAAACAGCGCAGTTTGGTGGTTTTCTTCACCAATTTCGAAAGCATGTCGGCATTAGAAAGGCAGCTGCCTTATCTCAAACGAATTGCCAAATATCACTTGTTATTGGTGGTATTTTTTGAAAATACTACACTTAAAACTTTGAGTAATGACCAGGCCAAAGATGTGGAAGGAATCTATATTAAAACCATTGCCGAAAAATTTGCTTACGAAAAACGTTTAATGGTAAAAGAGTTGAGCAAGCACGGTATTTTAACACTACTCACCGCACCACAAAATCTAACCGTTAACGTGGTCAATAGATATCTGGCCATTAAGGCAAGGCAGCAGTTATAATGGTCTTTGTCATTCTGAACGTAGTGAAGAATCTATTTGGCTAATAGATTCCTCTCCGATGTATCAGAAAAAGTACTCCTTGAGGAGACTCACTATGTGTTTGTATTTATTAAAACCACATAGACACATAGTAAACCATATCTACAATGGTAATTCGTGGAAAATATTTTCTTAACCAGAGCTTACTTTAAATCAATTCCAACATTTCTATCGCCTCATCAATATTGTTGATGTTGTCGAACGAAATTCGCAAGCTATCTTTTACTTCCTTAAGGTTACATAAACGAGGGTGCAATTGAGCAAAAGCCAGTACGCGGTTAAAGGTCTCCGAATCGAAGAACTTAGATTGCTTATCACTCACGAAATAGCCACGTAGGATGTTTTTCTTATAACTTACCTTTTCAAAACCTAGCGTTTTAGCAATCCATTGTAGGCGCACTACTTTTAGCATGGCTAACACTTGTGAAGGCACCGGACCAAATCGATCTCGTAAACGTTTTTCGAAATGGCTGATCTGCTGCTCCGTTTCTAGTTTGGATATTTCTGTATATAAATTATAGCGCTCGGTAATGTTGGTGACATAACTGTCGGGAATATGCATCTCCACGTCGGTATCTACTTGCGTAAAACTTACGTAAGGACGTTCTGGCTGGTCTTTAAACAAATCCTTGAACTCGTCATCTTTCAACTCTTGAATCGCCTCATCCAAAATTTTGTTATACATCTCGAACCCGATTTCGGCAATGAAACCACTTTGCTCACCTCCTAACAAATTCCCACTACCGCGGATATCCAAATCACGCATAGCGATGTTGAAACCGCTGCCCAAATCTGAAAACTCTTCAATGGCACTTAAGCGTTTGCGGGCCTCATCTGTTAAGGTCGACAAAGGCAAGCTCAATAAATAACAAAATGCTTTTTTATTGGAGCGACCCACACGACCACGCATTTGGTGCAAATCACTTAATCCAAACATGTGCGCATGGTTAATGATAATCGTGTTGGCATTCGGTACATCCAATCCAGTTTCGATGATGGTAGTGGCCACCAAAACGTCTTTCTCACCGTTAATGAAATCAAGCATTACATCTTCCAACTGATCGCCGTCTAGCTGACCATGGGCAATACCAATACGGGCCGTTGGTACCAAAGTTTGGATCAAGCCTGCGAGTTGCTTTAAATCCTGTACTCGGTTATGTACAAAGAAAACCTGTCCGCCGCGGTCTAACTCAAACTGGATGGCTTCCTGCAATAATTTATCATTAAAAACATGCAATTCGGTTGTTACCGCTTGTCTGTTTGGTGGAGGTGTATTGATGATGGACAAATCTCGGGCACCCATCAATGAGAAGTGTAGGGTACGCGGAATTGGTGTGGCCGTTAAGGTTAAAGTATCTACACTTACACGTAAAGCACGTAGTTTTTCCTTGGCTGCTACCCCAAATTTCTGTTCCTCATCAATCACCATTAAACCCAAGTCTTTAAACTTTACATCCTTGCTTAAAAGGCGATGAGTTCCAATAATGATGTCTATTTTGCCTTGCGCTAATTTTTCCAGGCTTTCTTTAATCTGTTTGCTTGTTTTAAAACGATTGATGTAGTCTACCGTACAAGGGAAATCTTTCAACCTCGAAGAAAACGTCTTGAAATGTTGTAAAGCTAAAATGGTAGTAGGTACTAAAACGGCTACTTGTTTGCCATTAGCAACGGCTTTGAAGGCCGCACGAAGGGCTACTTCCGTTTTGCCAAAGCCTACGTCGCCACAAACTAAGCGGTCCATAGGATGAGGGGCTTCCATATCCTTTTTGACATCGTTGGTAGCCTTCATCTGGTCGGGAGTATCTTCATAAATGAAAGATGCCTCTAGCTCAGTATCTAAATAGCTATCAGGAGCAAAAGCAGTACCCACTTGTGCTTTACGCAAGGCATAAAGCTTAATAAGGTCGCGGGCTATGTCCTTAACTTTTTTTTTAGTGCTTTTTTTTAGCTTATCCCAGGCTTCGGTGCCCAGTTTGTTCATTTTTGGCGGCGTGCCATCCTTGCCGCTGTATTTGGCAATACGGTTTAGCGAGTTGATGTTCACGTACAGCAAATCATTATCTGCATATACCAAACGAATCATCTCCTGCATTTTGCCATTGGTTTCTACCTTTTCTAAGCCAGCATATTTTCCAATACCGTGGTCTATATGTGTTACAAAATCACCAGGTTTTAAATCCCTTAGCTCTTTTAAAGTAATGGCTTGGCTACGCTGATAGCCTTTCTTTAATTGGTATTTGTAGAAACGGTCAAAAATCTGATGATCGGTATAAAAAGCTACCTTTTGCGTAAAATCAACAAAGCCTTCACGTAAAGGAATATGGATAGGGATAAATTTTACGCTTTTGTCAATGTCATCCAAAATGGCGTATAAACGTTCTACCTGTTTGGCCGAATTGGTGAAAATGAAATTATTAACGCCCTGCTTTTCGTTCTCCTTAAAGTTGTGGATAAGCAGATTGAAATCTTTGTTGAAAGAAGGCTGCGGCTTGGTGTCGAAGTTAAAAACATCATCCGTTTGGTAGAAAAACTGTTTTCCAAATTCCACAAGGGTGAAATCATGCAGTAGATCTGAAAGCATTTTCTCATCTGAAAAGGCAAACTTAGGATCTAGCCAATTCGGATTTTGCTGTTTCTCCGTGGCGGGCAATGCTTTCCAAAGTTCAGTGGCTTTTTTGTAGCCTGTTTTCACTACATCAAGTGCAAAAGCAACATCTTTGAACCAAAGTTGCGTGTCTTTTTCAATATAATCTAGCAGGCTGATATTGTTCTCGGTAAGGAACTTGGCCTGCACATTGGGTACAATGGTCAGTGTTTTTACATCTTCTACCGATAATTGGCTTTCAATCTCAAAAGTTCTGATGCTTTCTACAGTATCACCAAAAAACTCGATACGGTAGGGGAGGTCGTGAGAAAAAGAAAAAATATCGACAATACCCCCTCTGATAGAGAATTGTCCAGGTTCATAAACAAATTCTGAACGCTCAAAGTCGTATTCGAACAGGAATTCATTGATGAAATCAATCCCAAGTGTGGCACCTACGGTAATTTCCAGGGTGTTTTTCTCCAATACGCTGCGGTCAATTACCTTTTCTGCCAAAGCTTCAGGGTAGGTCACCACAATTTGTCCGTATTCAGACTGATGATTAAGCTCGTTGAGCACTTCGGCGCGGGCCAATACGTTGGCGGTGTCTACCTGTGTGAACTCAAACGGCTTGCGAAAAGAGGAGGGGAACAACAAAATTTCCTTGCCCAAAATACTTTCAAGGTCAGAAGAAAAATAAGCGGCTTCTTCCCTGTTGGGTAATATAAAAAGTTGTGGTTTATGCTGTAAAAAATAGGTGGTTAACGCAATTACGGCATCAGAAGAACCCACCAATCCCTTGATTTGAGTTTTGCTCTTGCTGTTGTTCAGCGATTTTGCGATGGCAAGAACTCGTTGGTCGGTTTTAAATCTATTAATTAAATCTCTAACGTTCACTATCCAAAGATACGCATTGTATTATTGTTGTATTGTTAAATTGTCAAATAGTCTGCAAAGTCCGCAGATTGGTTAGTTGGAGCGTTTTTTGACATAGCGCTCATTTGCTTACGATCAAATCATCATACTCATTTTAGGTTTGGTCGGGATTTATTTCCAGTTTGTCGAAATTGCTTTCATAACAAGTAACATAAAGCTTATAATTGTTTCTTAATATTACAAAACGCGAAACAAATGAGCAGCAATAAGGGAAAATATGTAGAATTTGTGTTTTGGGTTTTAGCACTAACGTTATTGGCCACTGCTAATCCTCATGAACATCATTTTACCTTATGCCCCTTAGCTAATCTAGGTTTCGATTGGTGTCCGGGATGCGGTTTAGGAAGATCAATCACGGCCATTTTTAACGCTGATTTTGAAGCGAGCTTTAGGCATCATTGGTTTGGAATTCCAGCCCTTTTGATTATCCTCTACCGCATTTATCAGTTAGGTAAACAATTAATTATTAAACAAAACAAGCATTTAAAATATAAGGAGATTTAGCCATGTTCGATCAAAATTTCATGTCATTGCCAGGCATCACCCCACAAGAATATTCTTACTTACAGTCTGCCACACAAGGTTTAAACGAGCAGCAGTTACGCACTTTCTTGATGATTTATTCAGGAAAACGTAAAAACCCAAGCGATATGTTATTGTTCTGTATCATTGGTCTGTTTTTGGTGCCGGGTTTACAGCGCTTTATTATCGGCCAAATAGGAATGGGCATTCTTTACTTGCTTACAGGTGGTCTTTGTTTCATCGGTTCAATTATCGATATTGTTAACCATAAGACTTTAGCCTTTGAACATAACCAACGCATGGTTTTTGAAAGCATGCAAATGGTTAGAATGAGCAACTTTTAAGCATACTCCATAAAAAAAACTGCCCTGCATGTTCTCTAACATACAGGGCAGTTCTATTTTACAACCATTACCACACCAATGTGGCTGCGGCGTTGGGAGCTAGGGAATAAGCAGTTTTTTCATTTTTAAGTGCAATGGCAAAGGCCTTTTGCTCTTTTCCAGTGTTCAGTACAATCAAAACTGTTTTACCTTCGGGAGTTTTAAAAGCCACATTGGCCAATCCATCCACTTCATTCGATGCAATTCTAACCGAGCCAGGTCTTACAAATTTTGCCGCTTGGGCAATAATGTAATAGGCAGGGTTTCGGGTTACTTTATTACCTTCTATGGTAATGGCTCCTAAACATTTGTCGCAACCACCAGGCGTATGTGGTTTGTAGTTTCCGTCTGCCGCTAAGTTCCATTCCAGTACGGTTTTAGCCCAGTTTCTGGTTGCGCCAATTATCAGGTGCTTCACATGGAATGGGAAATCGCCAACCATGTTTCCAGGGGCGCCTACCCATTGTTCCGTAAAATAAATGTTCTTGTCGGGATGAGCCTCATGTACTTTGCTCAAGGCTTCAATTTTACCGCCGTACAAGTGAAATGCCGAGCCATCGATGTAAGGTTTTGCTTCCTTGTCATCCAAAATACTGATAGGATAGTCGGGTCTGTCCGCGTTGTGGTCGTATATAATAATTTTGGTGTTGATTTGATGTTGCTTAAAGGCTGGACCTAAATGCTTTTTAACAAAAATAGCTTGGTCTGCAGCAAGCATCAACAAACTTGGGTTATTGCCAGGATGCAAAGGCTCATTTTGTACGGTGATGGCATCAATGGTAATGCCATTTGCTTTCATTGCTTGAATGTATTTGACAAAATACAAAGCATAGGCATCATAAAATTCAGGTTTTAAGCTGCCGCCTTTGGTTGCGTTGTTGGTTTTCATCCAAGCTGGAGGCGACCAAGGAGAACCCATCAATTTAACCTTTGGATTAATGGCTAGGATTTCTTTCAATACTGGAATGATTTCCTTTTTATCGGGGCCCAAGTCAAACTTGCTCATCGACAAATCGGTTTCACCTTCGGGTAAATCGTTGTACGAAAATACTTGGTCATTAAGGTCAGATGCGCCAATGCTCAAACGAAGGTAGCTGGTGCCAATATTATTTTTGTCGGTAGCAAATAGCTCGGTTAAAATTGCTTTTCGGGCAGATTTTTCCATGGCCAACAAATGCTGTGCACTTCCGCCAGTAAGCGTGTAGCCAAAACCATCAATGCTTTGATAGCTTTTGCTAGGATATATGCTAATGGTATTTTCGCCAGTGGCTAAATTTTCAGTTTTGTTTTTTTGCTGTACAAATAGAATGTTTTGCTTGACATCAGTAAGCCAAATTTGGGGTTGCTTTTGAGCCTGTAAGCTGCCCCAGCAAAGGCAGCTCAAGGTCAAGATAAAGTACTTCTTCATCGGGTGTTCAAATAGTGCGTTAATTAAATTAGTTGACAATAAAGGTGCTGATAGAATGCGGCTTACTTTGTGTTTTGGCCACCTCTCCATTTAACCATAGTTGATAGTCGAGTTTTTTATCGCTCGTGTTCATTACCACAATCACAATTTTACCATCAGGATTTAGGAAGCCTGAAGTTTGTAAAATATCTCTGGTAGAGGAAGTGATGATACGTTTAGCACCAGGTTTAATGAATTTGGAGAAATGCCCCAAGTAGTAATAGGCATTGGTGAAAATCAATTTGCCTGTACGAGTATCGGCATGGATAGGCGCAAAGCAATAATTCTGTACGTGGTTAGGGCCTCCTTTTTCATCCAAAAGGATATTCCAGTCTGTCCATGCGGCAGTTCCGTTGTTAAAATCATTGATCATCGAATGGCCATATCGCTCACCTAAAGACCAGTTGTTGATGCTGTCTAGGCTAAATTTTTCTTTACAGCCTTCGGTAAAAATCAATTGCTTGTCTGGAAAGCTTTCGTTTACTTTTTTCAAGTTGTCGAATTGCATTTTGCTACCTGTCCAAGTTTCATACCAGTGAAAGCCAATACCCCAAACATATTTTGCAGCCTGTGGGTCGTTCAAAATGGTGCTGGCTCTGTGGTAGATCAAATCGCGGTTGTGGTCCCAAGCAATGAGCTTTTTATTGGCCATGCCAGATTTATGCAAAGTTGGACCTAGATAATTTTTAATGAAATCTCTTTCTTCTTCGGCAGTATAAATGCACGATTCCCACCTTTGCTTAGCCATGGGTTCATTTTGCATGGTTAGTCCCCAAATAGGGATATTTCTTTTCTCATATTCTTGGATAAATTTGATGTAATAATTGGCCCAAGCTTGTTGGTATTCGGCTTTGAGTTTGCCACCTTGTAACATGCTGTTGTTGGTTTTCATAAAAGCTGGTGGCGACCAAGGGCTCACATAGGTAGTTAGTTTTCCTCCTGCTGCTGCAATGGCCTTTTTAATCAAAGGAATTTTAAACTGCTCATCAGGCGCAACGTTGAAGGTTTTTAAGTCTTTGTCGTTTTCCTTCACATAAGTATAACTGCCTGAAGAAAAATCACAGCTATTGATATTGGTTCGTAATAAATTATAACCAATGCCTTTTTCTTTATCGTAATAAGCCGTTAAAAATTCTTTTTGTTGCTCTGCTGGTAGTTTGGCAAAAACTTCAGCAGAGGCATCAGTAATGGCTCCGCCTATGCCCACCATGGTTTGAAAGGTTTTATGGGTGTTGATGAATACCGTAGGTTCGGTTTCCAGCGGTTGGCTGTAAGGGGTGAAATTGAGCTTTCCCTCGTTGCTGATGCGCAGATTGGTGTTCTCGGCGGTGGTAAATTTCTCCGCTTGTTTGGTGCTGGTTTTTGGCTTATCTGTAGAAACGAGTAGAAAAGCGAGCACTAAGGTAAATAGGTTAGCTTGATACATATTGGATTAATAATGGAATATTTGGTGTTTTCGGATTTTGCCCCATGCCCGTAAATCATGGTTTAAGTTTTACGGATAAGGGCGTATTTAAGGTTTGTATTTGGTTAGATTAATGGTGCTTTTGAAAGCCGTTTTTTGTCGTTGCGTTATGCAAAGTAGATTAAACTATTGTTAAAAACCAAGCGTTTTAGATTGAAATTATTAATTAATTAGCTGTTATACAGGTTGTTGTGTTGGATTTGATACGTTTTGATGCCGAAAGCCAGGAAGATGAAAATCCTCGCCAAAGCTAGTGCTAAGCCTGTTTTTTGGTCAAAATGGGTAAAGGCAGTTGATACGTTTGAGTACCTAAGTGATTTTTTTCGAATTTTAACTAAGTACGAGCTTGCTCCAGCCCATATCTCCAGCATTTTTTAATTCTTTTTTCCTGCTTTCCATTACTTTTTTGATTTTGTTGCCATAGTTTAAGCAAGTGTTTTGCCTAATGCCCAAAATTTCGGAAAGCTTGTGCGAAGAGATTTTCCCTTGAGAAGAATAGATGAGAAAAACCATGTAGAAGGATTTGGTAATAGAGATACGGCTATTTTGAAAGATGGTGTCAATCAGTACGGACTCTTCATAGCTGCATTTTTTACAGCGTCGGCTATGGGAAGTATGCCCTGGAATGTAATCGGTGGTGCCACATTTTTTGCATTGATAGCCCTTGCTCCATTTTAAATTGGCCAAAAATTCAAAACAACTTTCCTTGTCTGGATAGATTTTGCTGAACTCCTCAAAACCTACTTCGGTTGACATGACCCGTGCTCTGGTTACTTTTTCAATATCCACTTTAAGCTCTTGGTTGTCGTGGTTAAGCAGCGCATTCATCTTACTGATTTCTTCTGCCTGTTGTGCCAAACGAAGATTCGATTCCGTAAGCTGTATGTTTTGGGCCTCAATTACTGCTGATTTTTCAAATACTTCCTTGGTTCGCGCTGCCACTTTTCCTTCCAGTTCTCTGTTGAGGGTATCTTTTAGCTCGGCATTAATGGTCATTTGTTGAATGGTTTCCTGCTGGGCCAAATCCTTTTGTTGTTTCAGCCATCGTACCTTATCGCCAATGGCTAAAGAAAGAAACATCATTTCCAACACAAAACTGATGCTTAAGCCATAATAACTTACTGCACTTACATTGAGCCAGTCAAAACCAATTGAAATCAGGAATTTGAGCAAGAAACCCAAGAACAGAAAGCTGTAGCCCAACACAAAGTACCTGGCTGGTTTATATCCTTTTGAATAGATGTAAATACCAGTAGCGTAAGCAAGCGTTAAAGGAATAATCTCAATTACCTTGTATTTGAACAGATCTTGATTAAAGAAGAACGACAATATAAACAAGGCAATCCTTAGGACAATCACCAGATTAATGATGCGATATAAGAAAGGTGCCTTCTCTTTTACTTGCAGCAGTCGTTGCGAAAAAAGCAATGCAAAAACACTGGCACAGCATAGGGCAAGGGCATAGGCAATTTGGTTCCATTGTGGACTGTTAGGCCAAAGGTATTGATAGGCAATGCCATCGGTGCTCATCTCATAAATGGCAATGCTGATGTTGTAGAAAACATAGTACAAATACTGCCTTTTCCTAATGTAAATGAACATTAGCAGATTGTAGAAGCTGAAAATGGCAATCATGCCATAAAAAACGCCAAACGAAAAATATTCATTAATGGCGTATTGTATAAACCAATGGACCGAGCGTAAAACCAATATTACATCGGCAGTTTGTTGCGACTGTATCCTAAAGTAAAATACCCTATTCTGATTGGGAGTGTTTTCGAGGAAGATTTCGAAATTTTTGTGCTGTAGTGCACGCTCACCAAAAGCATAACGGTCACCTAATACCAAACTGTCGTAGCCGCCATGTTGGTTGGGGATGTAAGCAACAATATCATCAATGGTTTGGTCGAAAAATTCTAGCAAAAAGCTTTTGTTAAGCAGCTTGTTCTGATTGATGGAAATTCTGTACCAATGTACCGAGGTTTTGTTAGTTTTTTTAGGTGTGCTGGAGATGCTTGGCTTAAATGATTGCAAATATTGGGGCGACAAAACTTGCTGAAGCGTCAGTTTGCCTGTAGCATCTTCGAGTTGTTCAATTTCCCTAAATGAGAAGATATGTTGTTTCGTGTTTTCCGTAATCCATACTGTTTTTTGGGCAAAGGCATTTCCAAAAGCAGTGAAAAGCGCCGCTTGTAAAAGAAACAGTTTGAGGTGAAACAGGATTGAATTTCTCATTAATTTGGTTTGGGGTAACAAGTGTAGCCATGTTGTACATGCAAAAACTTATCTCCTTAGTGTCAAAGATACAATTTGCCTGTACAAAAGAAATAGGTCAGGAAACTTTGAACTGATAGCGATGTCATGTTGAGCTTGTCGAAACATTTTTTTGCGATATGTTTTATTAAAAGCTTATGGTTAACTTTAACCAATGAAATTAAAGAAGCTAATTGAAAGTTTAGAACAATGGGCTCCGCTCAACTATCAGGAAGATTATGACAACTCTGGTCTGATTGTGGGAAGTCCAGATGATGAAATCCATGCCGCTTTGGTTTCGCTGGATTGCACGGAGCAGATTGTTGACGAAGCCATTGAAAAGAATTGCAATCTGATCATTTCTCATCATCCGATCGTATTTAAAGGCCTGAAAAAGTTGAACGGGAAAAACTACGTAGAGCGGGTGGTAATAAAAGCCATCAAGAATAACATAGCGCTATACGCCATCCATACCAATTTAGATAGCGTGGCAACTGGTGTAAATGCGAAAATATGTGAACGTTTGCGGATTGAAAAGACCCAAATTTTAGTGCCCAAATCAGGTGTTTTAAAAAAACTGGTTACTTTTTGCGAACATAAAGATGCGGAGCCATTGCGTAATGCCTTGTTTGCAGCAGGTGGTGGAAATATTAGTCATTATAGCGATTGCAGTTTTAACCTAGAAGGGGTGGGTACTTTCAAGGGCGACGAACAATCAAACCCAACTTTAGGTAAAGCTGGTGTGAGGGAGTATGCGAATGAAACTCGTATCGAAGTCATTTTTAAAGTACAGGATGAACGTAGGTTGTTGTCGGCCTTGTTTGAAAACCATCCTTACGAAGAAGTAGCTTACGATATTTATGCTTTGGAAAATAAACTGCAAAGTGTAGGTTCGGGCATGGTGGGCACATTACCAGAAGAAATGGAGGGTACAGATTTCCTACGTTTGGTAAAAACACAAATGGATGCTAGCGTTTTGAGACATACCGACCTGTTGCCCAAAAAGATAAAAAAAGTTGCCGTATGTGGTGGTTCTGGAAGTTTTCTGTTGAAAAATGCCATTGCGGCAGGAGCCGATGCTTTTGTAACGGCCGATTTTAAGTACCACGAATTTTTCGATGCCGAAGATAAAATTGTGATTGTAGATATCGGACATTTTGAAAGTGAACAATTTACATCTAATTTGTTGATAGATAATATTCAAGAAAAATTTCCTAACTTTGCAATCCGTTTAACGGAGCATAACACAAACCCCATAAATTATTTCATTTAATGGAACAAACAGTAGAGCAGAAGCTAAAGGCTTTATACGAATTACAAAACATACATACCAAGATTGATAAAATACGCCAAATTAGAGGCGAGTTGCCAATTGAGGTTGCCGATTTGGAAGATGAGGTAGCTGGTTTGGAAACCCGTATCCAAAAGATCAAAGCAGAGTTGGATGATACGGAAGATGCTATTGTAAATCGTAAAAACATGATCAAGGAAGCTCAAAACTTGATCAAAAAATATGATACACAACTTAAGGATGTAAAAAACAACCGTGAGTACGATGCCTTAACTAAAGAGGTTGAAATCCAAAACTTAGATATTCAGGTAAGCGAGAAAAAGATTAGAGAGTTTGGTTTCGAGATTAACAATAAAACTGAAATTTACGAAAAAGCTAAAGCTAATCTTGATTTAAGAAAAGGTGATTTAGAAGCGAAGAAAACTGAGCTAGAAACCATCACTTCTGAAACGGAGAAAGAAGAGCAAGCTTTGGTTAAAAAAGCTGAAAAAGCACAAGAAAACATCGAAGAGCGTTTGTTGTTTGCTTACGACAGATTGAGAAAAAATGCAGTGAACGGTTTAGCTGTAGTAACTATCGATAGAGATTCTTGTTCAGGTTGCTTCAACAAAATTCCACCTCAACGTCAATTAGATATCCGTCAGCGCAAAAAAGTAATTGTTTGCGAGCACTGTGGTCGTATCTTGGTTGATGAGGCTTTAACACATGAATTAGCTGAAGCTTAATTTAGTATCCAACCAACCAAATATAAAATTAGTCCCGCATGTGCGGGACTTTTTGTTTTTATAGAGTAGGGTAACCCAACGCTACATTTTGCTTGTCAGTCTGAGCCTGTCGAAGACTATTTGAAAGGCACACTAAACAAACCGTTCTCCACCGTAATGGTTGCTAAGGTAGTTAGGCCAGAGCCAATCACAAGTGTACCTGTAAACTTACCTTCTACCATACATCATTTAAGTGAAATTTATTGTTTTGAAAAATAATGTATTAGTGGGATTTTCCTAATTAGAAGCGGAAATTTGATGGGTTTTTAAAAACAACCCATAAATAAATACGTTATATAGCTTTGTTTAGCTAAATTGTAATCTATAACCGTAACACCCTTGAAACTTATTTTCCGTCTTTCCATTCTCTTCTTCCTGTTATCACCGTTTGTGGCATCAGCCAATTTCGATTTCAATGCAAATTGTGTAAAAGCCTATCAAAGTATTTTTGAACTAAAACTTGCTACTGCAAAACAGCTGATTGCCGCGGAGAAAAAAGCGAGACCTAATAACGCTATCATTCCCCTGTTAGAGAATTATATAGATTATTTTTACTTGCTTACTACCGAGAGCAAAGCGGAATTTGAAAAACTTGAACCGAATAAAGCCAGTCGTTTAGACCAAATCAGTAGAGACGATAAAAGCTCACCTTATTACTTATATGCACAGGCGGAGATCAATTTGCAATGGGCATTAATTAGAAGTCGATATGGGGCTTATTTTGCCGCCTCACGTGAAATTAACAGGGCCAATAGCTTACTTAAGGATAATCAGAAAAAATTCCCTTCATTTCATTTAAACGATAAGGGTTTGGGTTTAATTAATGTGGTGATCGGCGCCTTGCCCGATGGTTTTATGAAATCGGCCTTGTCTACCTTTGGTGTGAAAGGTGACGTACAAACTGGATTAGCGCAATTAGACCAGTTGGCAGAAAATCTTCCGAAATCTACTTACGAGCCTTTTTATGAAGAAGTGATTTTTTACTATGCCTACCTGTTGTCGGACGTAGCCAAAAGCCCGCAAGCTTATGCTAAAACCATGAAATATACCGCTCGTATTGCCGACAGTAGTTTGTTGAAAAGCTATATGCAGGCCTACGTATGTGCTCGAAATGGCAAAAGCGAACAGGCTATTGAAATTTTGGAAAGCAGACCTAAGGGAAATGCCTACCAACCTTTTGCCTATCTGGATTATTTGCTCGGAGTGGCTCGTTTAAACAAGCTTGATGTCGGTGCTTCTTCTAATTTTAATCAGTTTTTACAGCATAACCAAGGGGTTAACTACATTAAAGACACCTATTTGCATATGGCTTGGATTTCTCTGTTGAAGGAAGATACCGCTGGCTTTAACAATTTCATCAGTCAAGTGAAAAGTAAGGGGAACACCTATGCAGAAAAGGATAAGCAGGCGCTTAATGAAGCTAATGCTCCTAGGCCACAATTGGTGTTGTTAAAAGCTCGTTTGTTGTATGATGGTGGTTATTTAAGTAAAGCCTTAGAAGTGTTAAGCGCTAGCAAAGCGGATGATTTCAATAATAATAAAGATAAGACAGAATATGCCTACAGATTGGCCCGTGTAAATGATGATTTGGGAAAAGATGATGCGGCGCTTGTTCAATACCAAAATGCCATTAATTTGGGCAAAGGACTTAAATATTATTATGCTGCGAAGTCTGCGGTGCTTGCGGGAAATATCTATGAAAGGAAAAAGAATTTTGTGAAAGCTAAAGCTTGTTTTCGCTTGGCCATAGATATGAAAGGCCATGAATACGAGAACAGTATTGAGAACGAAGCCAAGCAGGCATTAAAAAGAATAGAATAGGTGGATAAGGGGTAAAGATAAAGGAGCAAAGAATAAAGACACCTGCATAAAGTCCTTATTCTTTGCCTTATTCCTTGGTCTAAAATTTATAAACGATGGCATTGATATGCATGCCTGCACCTACGGATGCAAATACCGCATGATCGCCTTCTTTGATTTCGTATCCATCTACTTTGTTTTTTAATACCAAATCTATCAAAGTAGGAACGGTGGCTACTGAACTATTTCCCAACCAAGAGATGGTCATAGGAACTAGCTTTTCAGGAATAGTATCTTCTCCATAAAGTTTAAATAGACGTTTCATAATGGCGTGGTCCATTTTACCATTGGCCTGATGAATAAATACCATTTTGATTTGTTTAACGTCTACACCAGACTTGTCTATAGCTTGTTTGACTAATTGAGGAACAGTGATGACTGCAAACTCATAAAGTTTACGGCCCTTCATTTTAATGTAGGTGTTACCGTTGTTTTCCGCTGGATTACTACTGCCACCCATAATGAGCATATCGGCATGGCTGGCATGAGTTTGCGCTTTGTGGGCTAAAATGCCTTTGGATTCGTCGTTGGTTGCTGCACTTAAGATAGTGGCGCCTGCACCATCTGCAAATATCATACTGTCGCGATCGTGAGGGTCTACAATTCTTGATAAGGTTTCAGAGCCAATCACCAATACATGTTTTGCATCTCCAGAGCGGATCAAATAATCTGCTTGGATCATGCCTTGTACCCAACCTGGGCAACCAAAAATCAAGTCAAAGGCAACGCAATCAGGATTGGTAATGCCCAATTGAAGTTTAACTTTTGCCGCTAACGCTGGCAACATATCTACACGATTGCTATTGTGCTTTACGTCACCAAAGTTGTGACAGAATATAATGTAATCTAAGTTTTCTTTATCGATTTTGGCATCTTCTATCGCTCGCTGTGCGGCAATACGGCCAATGTCGTGGTTCAGTTGGTCATCATTAATATAACGTCGTTCGTTAATCTCGGTGATATCACTAAACTTCTGGATAATTTCTTCGTTGTCTTTGTCAATCTTTACTCCACCGTCAAAAAAGGTATGCTCAAGGAAATGTTTGCCAGAGATAGTTTTTTCAGGAATATAACTGCCCGTACCGGTAATCACCGATCGAATTTTGCTCATAGTTATTAAATTACACTTTAAACCAATTTGGTATTTAGTATAAATTTAAGACTATTGAACGATTAAACAAAATAGTTTAACTGAAATCGTCAATTAGAAATACAAAAAGCTCTTTGGGACCATGGGCACCCAATACCAAAGTTTTTTCAATATCGGCCGTACGGCTAGGCCCTGTAATGGTGCTCACCATGGATGGGATTTGATTCCCATATTTGGTTTTCAGCAATTGGAAAGCGTCTTTTAGGTCTAAAACCAGCTGTCCTGTTCTGGCAATCACAATATGATGATGAGGAAAAATACTTAACCTTCTGCCTGCCGCATTTTGATTGCTGACCATTACCGAACCATTTCTGGCAATCAATGCTTCACACATGGTAATTCCCACTTCTGCCTGCTCAAAATCCTTGTCGGTTTGGTAAAAAGGAAACTCGTAATTGCTCAACAGTGCCTGTAGTTCAGGTTCCCAGCAATAAATTTTTCGCCATTTAAATTGGTCGGCAAGCACGAGGATGTTTTCAATGAAATCGACACCATTTTCACAAAAGATGAAATTACCAGAAACCGCTCCCAATTGTTCGGCAAATAAGATTTCTAATTCCTCTTCATTTTGCTGATATAATGGGGTCTCTTCCAGATGAGGGTAGGGGTTGTCTCGTTTCTCGAGCAGCGCCTTCCTAATCTTTTTGAGCATAAGCTCTTTTGGGGTAATATTATCTTTCATCAACGGGCTGATTTAAAAACAAAAATAGGCAAGCTTATGATAAAGCCTGCCTATTTCTTATAAAAATTAAATCTTATTTACTTTCTTCAGTTGGATTAATACTTGTAGCGCTTTCATCGGCTTGTTCCGTATGGTTCACTACAATTTCCTCTGGTTTAGGCTCGATCACGGTCGCGCCATTTACAAATTCGTCATAAGTAGTACGGCTGTCAAACGGACGTTTACCCAAAAGCTCCTCTAGATCTGTTTGGAATAAGATCTCTTTTTCCAATAGTTTCTGAGCAAGTTTCTCTAAACCTTCTTGGTTCGCAATCAACAATTGCTTAGTGCGGTCGTAAACCTCATTGGTTAAGTTACGCACTTCAATGTCAATCATTTCTGCAGTTCTATCAGAATAAGGCTTGTCAAAATTGTATTCATTATGTGGATCGTAGAAAGATACATTACCTACATTTTTGTTCATACCATAAATCTTCACCATACCGTAAGCAATACGGGTAATGTGCTCCAAATCGCTTAGCGCACCAGTGGAGATTTTATTGAAGATGATATCCTCAGCAACTCTTCCGCCCATGGTCATACACATATCGTCCATTAGCTGCTCAGTAGTGTATAAGAACTGCTCTTTTGGCAGGTATTGTGCGTAACCTAAAGCCGCAACGCCACGAGGCACAATAGATACCTTTACCAATGGATTGGCGTGCTCCAAGAACCAGCCTGCAATAGCGTGACCAGCTTCGTGGTAAGCCACAATTTTCTTCTCTTCTGGAGAGATGATCTTGTTTTTCTTTTCTAAACCTCCAATCACACGGTCAATCGCATCTTGGAAATCTTGCATATCTACCATTTCTTTATTGCGACGAGCAGCGATCAATGCAGCCTCATTACAAACGTTGGCAATTTCTGCACCCGCAAAACCTGGGGTTTGAGCTGATAGCTTTTTGGCTTCTACATCAGGAGCAGTTTTAATAGGTTTTAAGTGTACCTTGAAAATTTGCTCACGACCTACCAAGTCAGGTTTGTCAATAGAAATCTGTCTGTCAAAACGACCTGGACGCATTAAAGCCGAGTCTAATACATCAGGACGGTTGGTTGCAGCTAGGATAATGATGCCTGAATCGGTACCGAAACCATCCATCTCTACTAGTAATTGGTTAAGGGTGTTTTCACGCTCATCATTACCACCCATCACACTACCTTTACCACGAGCACGTCCAATGGCATCAATCTCATCAATGAAAATGATACAAGGTGCTTTATCTTTCGCTTGCTTAAACAAATCACGTACCCTGGAAGCACCAACGCCTACAAACATTTCCACGAAATCAGAACCTGATAATGAGAAAAACGGCACTTGTGCTTCACCTGCTACGGCTTTTGCTAATAAGGTTTTACCTGTACCGGGTGAACCTACCAATAGCGCTCCTTTAGGGATTTTACCACCTAAATTGGTGTATTTCTTAGGGTTTTTAAGGAAATCTACAATTTCCATTACCTCTGTTTTTGCTTCTTCTAAACCAGCAACATCGTTAAAAGTGATATTCACTTGGCTTTCTTTATCAAATAAAGTTGCCTTTGATTTTCCAATGTTAAAGATTTGGCCGCCACCGCCGCCACCGCCACCGCTCATGCGGCGCATCATGAAGATCCAAAGACCAGCGAACAATAACAATGGCAATATCACTTGAACAAAAATACCTGTCCATGCACTAGATTTAGAGATGGTTTCTACAGGGATTTGGTTTTCAGCAGGAACATTGGCTTGGGATTTCTCCAGTTGTTTGCTCAAAATTTCAGGAGATGGTGCATTGAAGGTAACCATCGGTCCCGTGTCACGGCCAAAACTGCTTCTGTTTTTGTATTTTTTGTATTTCGGATCTTCTTTTTTGCTGTCCTTGATATAAACTTCGGCCTTTACAATATCGTCGGCTTTGTAGGTTACAATTTTTTGCACATCCCCAGGGATTAGCATTTCTTGCTCAAAAGTTTTGTAGGATACTTGTTGTGCGTTATCTGAACTAAACAAAAACTGAATAGCTAGAAGACCAATGATGATCGCCGCATAAACCCAAAAAATATTGAATTTTGGAGCTTTTTGAGGGCGTTTAGGGATATTTGGCATTCGCTTTCCAGGTTTGTTGGGCTTATCGTTTGAATTATTTTCTTGTTTCATGCTAGTAAAATATTTTTAAGAGGGTTATGCGCTTTTATATGTGGTTGCTTCAGCGTCTCCCCATAAGTCTTCTATTCCGTAAAAATCACGTTTCTCGGTTCTAAATATATGGACAACAATGTCAAGATAGTCTAAAATAATCCATTCTGCATTGTCTTGTCCTTCTTTTCTCCAAGGGTGGGATTGTGTTAATTTATAGATTTCATCCTCTACACTATCGGCTATTGCTTTGACTTGGGTAGAAGAATCTGCATTGCAGATGACAAAATAGTCAGAAACTGAGCTGTTCAGTTCCCTTAAATCCAATCTCACTATATCGCTTCCTTTTTTTTCTTGAATGCCTTGTACGGCTATTTCAGATAGGTATGTAGAAAGGTTTGCATTTTTCTTTTTTACCATTAAAAAAATTAATTTTGGTCTTCAATAAATTATAAAATCAACACTTGCAAAATAACACTTTTTCAACATTATTTGTTGGTCAAAATCTTATCAAATTATCAGCGGTTGATTCTACTAATAATTATTTAAAGAAATTAGCTTCAAATTCCGAGCCATTGCCCGAAGGAACTGTAATAATGGCAGACCATCAATATGCGGGTAGAGGCATGCAGGGTAACGTTTGGTTGGCACAGCCAGGTAAAAGCCTTACATTTAGTTTGTTGTTAAGGCCAACTTTTATAGCAGCTGATCGACAGTTTGAGCTGAATATGTTGGTCTCAGTGGCCATAAACAATGTTTTGTCGAAGTATTTAAAAGATCATTTGAGTATTAAGTGGCCAAATGATGTTTATGTGGGGAATCAAAAAATTGGAGGGGTGCTGATAGAGAATGTCATAGCTGGCAGTCAGTTAAAACAAAGCATTATTGGCATAGGTTTAAATGTAAATCAGGGCGAATTTGAAGAAGAATTAGCTGGGCGACCCGTGTCTTTATCGCAAATTTTACATCAAAATGTGAATTTAATGGTGCTTTTGAATGAGATTTGTGTTCAAATTGAGCAACTTTATCTAAAACTGAAGCTTGGAAAAAGTACAAACCTTAGAGAATTGTACGTTAATAACCTTTACCGTCTTCATAAAGTAGCCACCTATGAGCAAAATGGTAGGGTATTTGAAGGAGTGATAGAAGGAATTAGTGAAACTGGTTTGTTAAGGATCAGGTCTTTGAGTGGAGAAACACTCGAATTTGGATTTAAAGAAGTTGCTTTTATTTAGAAATCCTAGAGAAACATTGTAATATTGAAAGTTTAACGAACTAACTTATAAAAAACAAATGAAAAAAATCACCTTAGTTTTAGCGATGGTTGTAATGGCGACCGTTAGTGCATTTGCTCAATTAGAGAATCCAGTTAATTGGCAGTATGCCGCGAAAAAGATTAACAAAAACGAAGCGGTGCTTTATATCAAAGCTACCATCGACCCCAATTGGCACCTTTACTCTCAAAATCTTAAACCTGGAGGGCCAAACAAAACCGAATTTACCTTTGTGACGTCTAAAGATTTCTCTTTGGTAGGAAAAACTACCGAGCCTAAACCCATTACCAAATATGAAAAAGTATTTAAAATGGATGTAAGCTATTTTGAGGATCAAGTTGTTTTTCAGCAAAAAATAAAGTTGAATAAAGCAACTACAACGGTAAAAGGTAAGGTTGAATTTATGGTATGCGATGACAAGCAATGTTTGCCACCTAGCGAAGTAAGCTTTAGCATCCCCGTAAAATAATCAAATGAAATAAGGAATGCCAATGGTGTTCCTTATTTTTTATCTAGTGCTATAATGAAAACAAGATTATTTCTCTTTCTTTTGTTAAGCAGTTTTTTTGCTCATGCACAGTTGCTCGAACCTGTTAAATGGTCGTATCTGTCTAAGAAGCTCAAAAACAACGAGGCCGAAGTTTATATTAAGGCCAGTATTGCTCCTGGATGGCATATTTATGCGATGCAATTTAACGAGCCGCCAATGAGTACGAGTTTTCGTTTTACGTCATCTTCGTCGTATGCTTTAATTGGTAAAGTTAGAGAACCTAAATCTGCAGCCAAGTACGATAAGAATTTCAAGAAGAACCTCTACTTTTTTGAAAAGGAAGTGATTTTTACGCAGAAAATAAAATTGCTTAAAGCTAAGGGCTCCGTTAACGGCGTTTTGGAATTTATGGCCTGCAATGATAAAAGCTGTCTTCCGGCGAAGGAGGTTTCTTTTCAGATTCCTGTTTCCCGTTAAGTCCTTATACCCTATGCGTTGACGTGATAAATAGAAAATTATCGCTAACTTCACGCTCACAACACAAACACACAAATGAAAAAAATTAACTTATTATTGGTGCTTTTAATAGCGCTTTTTACCATCTTTTATTCCAATGATGGCTATGCTCAGCAAGCCAAGGAAGACACCACCTCAACAAGCACAGATGTTGGCGATCTTGAATTTACCACTATCGGCTCAAAAGAAGATAGTATTGCTAATAACATTAAGGCAGATACTGCTGCGTTAGATTCTGTAAAGCCGCAAGCTGGAATTACCAATGCTACTCCAACTAAGCCAACCTCACTTTGGGTAACTTTTGGATTAGGTTTGTTAGCTGGGTTGGCCGCATTCTTTTTGCCATGTATCTTTCCTATGGTTCCACTTACTGTTGGTTTTTTTACCAAACGGGCAGAGAGCAGAGCTAAAGGTATTAGAAGTGCCATTATCTACGGCCTTTCTATTATTGTTATCTATGTTGGCTTGGGAATTATCATCACTTTAATTTGGGGAGCAAGTGCACTTAATCAAATTTCAACCGATGGTTTCTTCAACGTTTTTATATTCATTATTCTATTGATATTTGGTATTTCCTTTTTAGGGGCATTTGAAATTATGCTGCCAAGCTCAATTGTAAACAAGCTCGATTCCAAATCAGATTCTAAAGGTTTAGGTGGGATATTCTTTATGGCAGCAACCTTGGCGGTAGTGTCATTTTCATGTACGGGGCCGCTAATAGGAACATCTTTGGTCGCTATTAATACCGATTTGCTTACACCTATTGTAGTGATGTTTGGCTTCTCGCTTTCCTTGGCTATAATTTTTACCACATTCGCAATATTTCCAAGTTTAATGACTGGTTTGCCAAAATCTGGAGGATGGTTAAATTCTGTGAAAGTGGTATTAGGGTTCTTAGAACTGGGCTTGTCATTAAAATTCCTATCAACTGCGGACTTGGCTTACCATTGGGGCATTTTAGATCGTGAAGTGTTTTTGGCAATATGGATTGTGTTAGCTATTCTTCTAGGAGTTTATTTATTAGGTAAGATTAAATTCTCTCATGACAGTGATTTGCCTTATGTATCAGTTCCAAGATTGTTTTTGGCTACAGCCTCGTTTGTTTTTGCTGTATATCTTATTCCAGGTTTGTGGGGCGCTCCTTTAAAAGCTGTAAGCTCTTTGGTTCCACCACTATCTACTCAAGATTTTGTAATTGGCGAAGGCAGCGGAACTGGAACAACTTCGTATGCAGACACTAGCGCTAAGAAGAAAAAATATGCTGATTTTCTGCATATCCCACACGGTATAGATGGTTATTTTGATTACGAAGAAGCTTTAGCTTACGCAAAAGAGGTTAAAAAACCTTTGTTTTTAGATTTTACAGGACACGGCTGTGTAAACTGTAGGGAAATGGAAGCCAAGGTGTGGTCTGATAAGAGAGTGCTTAAAAAATTGAAAGAAGATTATATTGTTGTTTCCTTATATACTGATGACAAGACAGCATTACCACAAGCTGAACAATTTTATTCGCAAATCTTGAAAACTCAAGTAAACACTGTTGGGAAAAAATTCCAACATTTGCAGGCGGAAAGATTTGGCACCATTGCACAACCTTACTATGTTTTGTTGGGTACAGATGAAAAGGAGCTGGTTTCTCCTCCAATTGGTGTAGAATATGATATTGATAAATATTTGGCTTACCTAGATAAAGGATTGGCCGAATTCGCTAATAAAAAGTAAATGAGTAAGATACAAAATATAGGCGTGCTGACTTCTGGAGGCGATGCTCCCGGAATGAATGCCGCAATTAGAGCCGTAGTTAGAGGTAGTTTATATTACAAATTAAAAGTTACTGGTATTTTAAGAGGCTATGATGGTTTAATCAATGCCGATTTTATACCTATGGATGGTAAATCGGTAGCCAATATTATACAACGTGGAGGGACAATCTTAAAGACCGCCCGTTGCGATGATTTTAGAACAGCAGAAGGAAGAGCAAAGGCTTATCAAAACTTAATTGATAACGAAATTGATGCTTTAGTGGTGATTGGTGGTGACGGTACTTTTACAGGTGCAGATATTTTCTCACAGGAATTTGATTTTCCTATCATTGGCTTGCCAGGAACTATTGATAATGATTTGGAGGGTACAGATTTAACCATTGGTTATGATACGGCCATTAATACCGTAGTTAACGCGGTAGATAAAATTAGGGATACGGCAGAATCACATGACAGGTTATTTATTGTAGAGGTAATGGGGCGCGACTCTGGTCTGATTGCCCTAAGAAGTGGAATTGGTGTAGGTGCAGAAGCAATTTTAATTCCTGAAGCCAAGACAACCGTTTCTGATCTGGTTTATCGCATAGAGCACGGACGTAAGGATAAAGCTTCAAAAATTATTGTAGTAGCGGAAGGTGATGAAGCTGGTGGTGCCTATAATGTTGGAGAAACCTTAAAGAAAAAATTCCCTCACCATGATATTCGTGTTTCGGTATTGGGCCATATCCAACGTGGAGGTAAGCCTAGCTGTATGGACAGGGTATTGGCCAGCCGTTTAGGTGTTGCTGCCGTAGAAGGTTTGCTTGAAGGAAAATCAAAAGTGATGGTTGGACAAATCAATAAAGAAATTGTGTTCACGCCATTTGCTAAAGCCATTAAACATATTGATGCTGCGCAAATTACACCGGGTTGGTTGCGTTTGGCAGAGATTTTATCTCTATAGTTCTTTTAGGAATAAAATATTTTAAAGCCCCGTACGTACGGGGCTTTTTTGTTTGCTGTTGTTAATGGGTTAATGCATAGGTGTTTGTGAAAGCGAGCTTGGTTTCATAACTTACAAATGAAAAACATCTGTCTATGCTTATAAAAACCTATGGAAGCGCCGTTTATGGCGTTGATGCCATTACCATTACTATTGAAGTAAATATTGGTCCTGGCAATAAATACTTTATGGTAGGCTTGCCCGACAATGCCGTAAAAGAGAGTCTTTTTAGGGTAGAAAGCGCCATCCGCGTTGCGGGCTATCACATGCCACGCCAAAAGATACTCGTTAATTTAGCGCCAGCTGATATTAGGAAAGAAGGCTCTGCCTATGATCTGCCCATCGCTATTGGTATTCTGGCGGCTTCGAAGCAACTTGATGCCACTTTATTGGAACGATACGTAATTATGGGAGAGCTGTCTTTGGATGGTGGCGTGCAAAGTATTAAAGGTGCACTGCCTATTGCCATACAAGCCCGAAAAGAAGGTTTTAAAGGCTTGATATTGCCCGCGGCAAATGCCAATGAAGCAGCCATTGTGAATGATGTGGAAGTCTATGGAATGGAAAATCTGTTGGGAGTGATTAACTTCTTTAGTGGAAGGGAAAAGCCAAAGCCTGTATTTATTGATACTCGGAAGGAATTCTTTAAGCAGATTAATAACTATGAGCAGGATTTTGCCGATGTAAAAGGACAAGAAAATATCAAAAGGGCTTTGGAAATTGCAGCGGCGGGAGGTCATAATGTAATTTTGATTGGCCCTCCAGGAGCAGGAAAAACTATGCTGGCTAAACGTTTGCCAACCATATTGCCCCCATTGAACCTAAACGAAGCTTTGGAAAGTACTAAAATTTACTCGGTGGCTGGTCGCTTGTTAAGTAATAATGCCTTAATGACAGAACGGCCCTTTCGTTCGCCCCACCATACCATTTCAGATGTAGCTTTGGTAGGTGGTGGGATTAATCCGCAACCAGGCGAGATTTCGCTGGCACATAATGGTGTGCTGTTTTTGGATGAACTGCCCGAATTTAAAAGAACGGTTTTAGAAGTAATGCGACAGCCTTTGGAGGATCGTAAGGTGAGTATTTCAAGGGCTAAGTTTTCGGTAGAATACCCCGCTAGCTTTATGTTGGTTGCTTCTATGAATCCATGTCCCTGTGGCTTCTACAATCATCCAGATAAAGATTGTGTGTGTGCTCCTGGGGTGGTGCAAAAGTATTTAAGTAAAATATCGGGCCCTTTGCTGGATAGGATTGATTTGCATGTGGAGGTTACGCCAGTAAACTTTTCGGAGTTGTCGTCCTCTCGTTTAGCAGAAAAGAGTGGTTTGATTAGGGAACGGGTAATGAGGGCAAGGGCCGTACAAGATACTCGGTTTGCGGAGATGGAGGAAGTTCATGCCAATGCACAAATGAGTGCCAATATGGTAAGGAATATTTGTCAGATAGATGAACAAGGGCGCTCATTGATTAAACAGGCGATGGAGAAGTTGGGTTTGTCTGCCAGGGCTTATGATAGGATTTTGAAAGTAGCCCGCACCATAGCTGATTTGGCCGATAGTGAGCATATTGAAATGGAGCACCTAGCCGAAGCCATCCATTATCGGAGCTTGGATAGGGATAGCTGGGCGGGGTAGGTCCGTAGTTATAAAAGTAGTCGCTTCGTCATTTCGAGCGGAGAGAAACGGAGCCGAGAAATCTTTGGATACGCAATTGGGATAGGTAAGTGAAAAAATATGATGGGTTAGCAAAGTCCAAAGGTTTAACTTCCTTGATTTTCAATTCTCGGCTGCGCTCGAAATGCCGGGGTAGGTTAGGCAGGCAACTCATAAAACAAACCATGGTAAGAGGCGGCTGTATTTATATCATGACTAACTATCAAAGAAGTACCTTTTATATCGGTGTTACTTCTGATTTGCAAAATAGACTGTATGAACATCGAACCAAAGTTTATCCCACTTCATTTACAGCAAAGTGAGTTGATTTTTTGTGTTTATTACGAGGTATTTACCACTATTGAAGAGGCGATTGCTAGAGAGAAACAATTAAAAAGATGGAATAGGGCTAAAAAGGAGATGTTGATCAATCAGATCAATAAAGAGTGGAAAGATTTAAGCCCTGAGATACTGGAATGGTAGTTTTAGGTAGTTCGTTCGTCATTTCGACCTTGTGGAGAATTGAAAATCAACGAAGTTAAATCTTTCGAGATGTAAATGAAAAACTATAATTTTTAACGGCCAAAGACCTTTCTCTCTCGTTACTGATAAATCGTAAACTCAATGAAGTAAATCTTTGGAGATGTATAACAAAGTTCAAAGATCTCTCCGCAAGGTCGAGATGACGGAGTAGGAATGGCAAATTGTTATTTCGAGCGGAGAGAAATAAAGCCGAAACTGCGAAGCAGCAAAGAAGTTAGATTTAATGAATAATAGCTCCGTTTTTCAAAGGCTTTTGCCATTTTCTTTCTTGTCATTCTGAGCATAGCGAAGAATCTCTTTTAAAACAATGAGCTAGATTTCTCCTCCTGCGGTCGTCGAAATGACGCGTTGGGATCGGCAATTCTTCGCTAGGTTGAGATGACAGTAGTTTGGTCGTCATTTCGAGCGGAGAGAAACGAAGCCGAGAAATCTTTGGAGATGTACTTTTTACTAGTTCAAAGATCTCTCCGCAAGGTCGAGATGACGGGAGTAGGGTCGGTAATTCGATCAGGCCGAAATGAGGGTAGGATGTTACTTTAGTAAGTATCGGTCTATCACAGCACCGATATCCTCTACTTCATCATTTTCCTCTACTACAGGAAGGTCTGTTTTGTAGTCAATGCGCATCCATTTATGGTTGCTGTTCTTCAAAATCTGGAGATACTCAGCACCCATTTTAAAGATGGTGTAAGTATTCTCTTCTTCGGGAATAACCTCGTAAATGGCACCGCGAAGTTTAAAATGAAAAGATTCTTCCATCATTAAAATTCCTCTTCATAATCCTCATCTTCTTCTTCTGGTTCCTCTTTGTATTCGGCAATTAGTTTGCCCAAAGCGTTCACTTCTTCATCAGGTTCAAATACAGGCGTACCCGTTTCACTATCGAATTTAATCCACTGTTCGCCATCATCTTTTTGGATTTGAAGGTATTCCTTGCCGTCTTTGTAGATGGTGTAAGTTTCGTCCCCTTCTGGGAAAACGGCGTAATCGGTATTGTTAAATGTTAAATCGAAAGGCTGCATTTTTAAATAAAAAGTTTAAAGTCAAAAGTAAAAATAACAAATAAGTTAAGCGCTACTACTAGGCCAAAAGTTCTTGAATATCTTCTTTGCTTAAGGATTTAAAGAAGCTTTCTTCAGTGGTAATCAACGAACTGGCCAGCGATTTTTTACGTTGCTGCAAGGCCAATATCTTTTCTTCCACGGTATCTTTAGAAATGAACTTGTAAATGAACACTTTTTTGTCCTGCCCAATGCGGTGTGTACGGTCAATGGCCTGTTGTTCAATGGCAGGATTCCACCACGGGTCTAAGATAAATACATAGTCGGCCTGCGTGAGGTTTAAACCTACTCCACCAGCTTTGATAGATATTAGGAATACTCTTATTTCTTCATTTTGTTGGAAATCGGCCACAATTTCCCCGCGGTTTTTGGTACTTCCGTCGAGGTAGCTATAGTTGATTTGTTGTTTATCCAGATGCTTCCTAAAGATGTCCAAATGTTTTACAAACTGAGAAAAGATGAGCACTTTATGACCGCCTACAAGCACATTGTCCAAAGTGTGCATGACATTTTCAAACTTGCCCGAATCAGAAGTATAAGCATCGTCAATCATCACAGGGTGATTGGCCAATTGACGCAAAGCCGTTAATCCCTGCAAAATTTGGATTTGCTTTTTGGCATAAGTGCCATTATCCATATTGCTCAACAAATCATTGCGGTAAGCCGATTTGGTTTTTTCGTAATAAGTGGCTTGGTCCTCGCTCATGTCGCAATAGAAAATATGCTCCGTTTTAGGAGGCAATTCTGCAGCTACCTGCTCTTTGGTACGACGTAAAACAAAAGGCTTGATAATGGCCTGTAGCTTCCTGGCTTTATCCTCGTCCTTACGTTTTTCGATGGCCTGTACATACTCCTCGTTAAAAAAGGATTGTGTGCCCAATAAACCAGGGTTTAAGAAAGTCAATTGTGTCCAAAGGTCACTTACTGAGTTTTCTATAGGTGTACCACTCAGCACTAACTTGTGCCTAGATTTTAAGGTTCTTACTGCTTTAAATGATTTTGAAGAAGGGTTTTTTATGTTCTGGCTCTCATCTAAAATGATGTAGTTGAAATAAAACCCCTGCAACAAATCGACATCTACACGGGTAACACCATAAGTGGTGATCACCACATCATATTTATCTAGATGGGCAATGTCTTTATTACGATTAGTACCTGTATGAGATAATATCTTTAACGAAGGTGTGAATTTCTTAGCCTCATTAAGCCAGTTGTAAATTAGGGAAGTGGGCATAATGATGAGCGAAGTGCTATGCTTTTCTGCCAACACATCTTCTTCCTTTATTTTTTGGAGCATGGCCAAGGTCTGAATGGTTTTACCCAAACCCATGTCATCGGCCAAGCAGCCGCCAAAGTTGTATTCGCGTAAGAAGCTGAACCAATTGTAGCCTGCTTTTTGGTAGTGACGCAAATCGCCCCTGAAATTTTCGGGCATCGAAAAGTCATCAATCTGCTCAAAATCGTTCAATTTTTGCAGTTTGCGGTCGAGTGTTACATTGGCAATGCTATCTTCTGCCAAATCGTTGATTAAACCAATGTGGAATTTTTTAAGCTTCAGGTGCTTACTTCCATCAGCCAA
>NZ_JAELTX010000543.1 GCF_016429065.1 Pedobacter sp. ASV17 | reverse complement strand
CTATCGATTATATACACCATTTGCCAGAAATATGGTAAGTTAAGTAACTCATCTCGAGACCAGCCTATCGTCATAGGGGCGTGTTGCGATGGTATGAGCTGAAAGTGTGTGAGTCAAATGGTGGCAAAGGTATGTTTCGATAACTCTGAAAGCCTCGCGATAGAATGGAACGATGCTAATGCGCTAGTAAGCTGCAAGTCGCGCAAGCGCCTAAGTTAAGTCCTAAAATATGAATAAGTGATCAGTCTTTCGGCACGCGCCCACGGTGTATATAGATAAAGTGAATGACTGAAGGTACGATTATTAAATTAATTTAGATCGTTACTACATAAGCCATGGCAATTTTGACTAAAGCGCAGAGAAAAGACTAGAGAAAAGAGCGAGTATAGCGTGTAAAAAGATATGTAGGTGATACTATCTATACC
>NZ_JAELTX010000542.1 GCF_016429065.1 Pedobacter sp. ASV17 | reverse complement strand
GTCTTTGCGGACCCCCGGTTCCCAGATACGGTTGCCAAAATCTTTGACAAGTACGGTAAGAATGCCCATGATCCCGGCTCCTCGAACGGCGCGGCCGCTGTTACGCCAGTTGAAACCGAGCTGGCATATTCTTTGCTTTCTGGCCATGGACATTTCCCCGCTCAGATCTCTGGTCCTGGCATAACTCTTTCTGCTCCGAGGTTCGCCGAGGCTCGTACGTGGCGTCACTGGTGTGGCCCTTTTCTACCAGTCACACGCTCGCCCAATGCCTGGGAATCTGAGCCTATGCGAAATGGTATGCCTGGGGTTCTGAATGCCCCCCGCAGTGCACTCAATAGCTTCGTATATGCTCGAGGGCCCGGGCCACAAGATTCCTCCCCAGCTCTGCGCAGAGGGCAGCTACCGATACAACAAGAGGGTGAACC
>NZ_JAELTX010000541.1 GCF_016429065.1 Pedobacter sp. ASV17 | reverse complement strand
ATGTAAGAGCACGAGATAAAAGCACTTGTGTATTACATACTGCACTCGAAATCAATTTACTCTATCTACATAGGTTACGTTGTTACTGTGCAAACTTTGTGGGACATAGTCTTCTTTGTTGATCGTTCAGAATGGTACGGGAGATAGTTAGGTTCAGAATATACTTTCCAAACTAGATAAATCTATTCATTAGAGTGCAGCTCGCCAAGCTTGCTTATGCCCGATGGCAGTGGTATTTACCCTTGCTACGCATCCTTTGAACATTGAGCCGCAATAAACTATTGCCGCCAAGATTGATATAAGTAACTATATTAAAGCAGCTGATAAAGCCACTACATACGAAATTGGCAGATTATTGATTCATTTAGACACCTGTCTCTTATACACATCTCCGAGCCCACGAGACGAATTACAAGATCTCGTAT
>NZ_JAELTX010000540.1 GCF_016429065.1 Pedobacter sp. ASV17 | reverse complement strand
GCAACAGCTTGCTGAGTCGCTTGGAAACCGGCTCATTGCTGTCAACTTGTCCCAGCAAAGTGAAGTAGGCGATCTTCTGGGTGGGTTCAAGCCAGTTAACGTACGAAGCCTGGCAGTGCCTCTCAAGGAGGAATTCGAAGATCTCTTTTCCGCTACTGGCATTTCGGCCTCAAAGAATCAGAAATATCTTGAACAGGTTGGCAAGTGTTTTGCAAAGAGCCAGTGGTCCAAGGTAGCCAAGCTTTGGAAGGAAGCGCCGAAAATGTTTGTCAAGATTGTGAATGAGCTGGAAAAGATTCACTCGCAAGAGGCCCAGGCAAGAGACGACGAGTCACAGCCGACGAAACGCCGTAAGACACAGTCAAAACTCCAAGCACTGCTTGAACTGCGACCAAGATGGGAGTCTTTTGCTCGCAACCTTGAGC
>NZ_JAELTX010000539.1 GCF_016429065.1 Pedobacter sp. ASV17 | reverse complement strand
GGACCTGATCGCAAACTCAGCCCTGTCTCAGGATTCGGCTCGGTCTCAGTTTCAGAATCTGGGTATGGCTCTGGCTCAACCGCAGCTGAAGAGACCTGGGCCAGTTCTTCTTGACGTGGGTCATGCGGCGTGACGGACGCAGCAGCATTGCCGCGCAATACGCGGGGTTCTCATCGGTAAGCTGGTAATACGTACGGTTGTCACGGAGAGTCCGCCTGAAACTAGCCTCACTGACCACGAAATTAAGCGCCTAGGTGTCAGGTGCCGGGTCCCCGCATATACCTGTTTGCCATGGAACCTAGGTCGACGTCTGTTGAATGCACAACAAATAGAACGGACCCTACCTCACGTACATAGTAACCCAAAGTTGCATAGAACCATGTGTAGTTTAAGCTATCGCTTTGACGCCCGAGCAATCTCTATCC
>NZ_JAELTX010000538.1 GCF_016429065.1 Pedobacter sp. ASV17 | reverse complement strand
TCTCTGGGGCCTCTGGCATTACACGGACTTCAGGCACGGAGTCGTTAGATACAGATAGCAAGCTGACAGAAACAATGTCATTTGAATCGACGCCGGAATTGGCAATCTGAATGGCATTATCAATCTCGGACACGGTAAAAGTAGTACTGGAAACCATGTCTGGCAACTGCGGACCGGCGTTGGCCATACGCTTGAGAAGTGTGGAAACCAGATGCGGCTGCTCTGTCAAAATACGCAGAGGGTCGACTGCGGCAAAGCTAACGTTGCCTGTGAACGGAGGCAGAGAGATCGGTGGCTGGCTGGGTGCGACGACAATGACAACGCGAGCAAGGTCTGATAGACACAGAGCGATTTCGTCGTCTACCGGCATGCCATTTCGGGTGTAGACAACCACATCGATTCCAGTACCACCGGTCTTCTCTAGAA
>NZ_JAELTX010000537.1 GCF_016429065.1 Pedobacter sp. ASV17 | reverse complement strand
CTGTATTGAGGTCTGGAGGACCGGATCGAAAGGATCTATGTCTTGCCCATTTTCCATCTGGTGCAAAAGTCGGCAAGGTAGTGGTTTTGGTAAGTTTCAGCACATTGTAGGTGGTACCGACCAAGCCGTGGCCACGAAGTGTAATCATGTCGTTATCTGTCTTCTGTCCTTGTTCGACCAATATTATCCACAATAAACTGAAAAAGTAAAAACAATAACTTCGTAACTCATAAAGTTGAAGAAGAAATTAAAAAAGTGAAAAAGTCTACCCCTAGTTCTACACGACAGCCACGGCCATCCGTCCTATTTGGCTTTCCTCGGCCACATCATGACCCCCTCCCCCTCCATCCCAATCCACGTCTATGGGGTAATAGAAATCAAAAATCGGCCAAAGTACCGGCCTAGCCAGCGAACACGGGCAAGACC
>NZ_JAELTX010000536.1 GCF_016429065.1 Pedobacter sp. ASV17 | reverse complement strand
AAACTTGATCTTTGCTAACTGGAACAGGAAGCATCGTCGGCGTCTCCAACCAGCACAGCAGGATCTCTAACAACAAAGCATCCATCCGGTTTCGACCTGGCCTTGAAAAACAGGGAAAGACACACTTGCTTCCGTTCAAGAACTGGACTTATCCGTATGGACCGTGGGCAGCGGTCATTTTAAACTGCTTCATCGTTCTTGTCCAGGGATGGAGCTGTTTCAGCCCCAAATTCGATCCCGTGAGCTTTGTTAGCTTTTACCTTGAGTTGCCCGTCATGCTCATCATGTTTATTGGCTGGAAGCTGCTCAAAAAGACCAAAATCGTGCAGCTGGAGGATATGGACCTGCACACAGATGTGCACTATGCCGATTCCACAAAAGAGACAAAGGCAACTGGCTGGAAAGCAAAATTGAAGCATGCACTTG
>NZ_JAELTX010000535.1 GCF_016429065.1 Pedobacter sp. ASV17 | reverse complement strand
ATACTCTAATTATTCAATATTTTTTTTTTATTTGTTATTTAACTCTTTTACCTCCTTCTCCTCTCCCTCTTAAAAAAAAAAAAAAAAAAAAAAAAAAAAAAAAAAAAAAAAAAAAAAACAAGAAAGAGGCCAGAATGCCCAAGATATGCAACAATCAATTGCGCAAAAAAAACAAAATTGTGTGTAAAAAAACAAAGTTTACATCAAAACGGATAACCTCCCGCAATGTAAAAAAGAAAATTGTGCAAGATACAGGAATGTATAAAAAAAAAAGAATAAAACAACAAAAAAAACATCAAGGTGGAAAAGTGATCTGTACACTTCACTTAATCTCACCAATGAAAGCAGTATTCTTTCTGTTTTCGTTTCTTTTCCCCGTTCAAAGGGGAAAAAAAGACGGGCTTCTGTAAGCTTTTTTTACAGAGC
>NZ_JAELTX010000055.1 GCF_016429065.1 Pedobacter sp. ASV17 | reverse complement strand
ATTTTAATATGTCAAAAAAAACCTTTTTGTTTTTCTTTCTGGTTGCCATCATGACTGTCTTCAGCCAAGCACAAATTCCTGTGCAAAAAGATACATTGATGAATGTGCAGTCTTTGCCAGATAGTTTGTTGGTTGATACCGCGCAGGTGAAGGCTATAGATACCTTAACGCCCAATATTTTAAAGATAAGGGATTCGCTGACCAATGCAATATGGTTGGATAGTTTGAACCGCGGTTACGGTTTTGAAGTGTTCTCTTTGCAGAAAGTAATTGCCCAAGCTAATAATCCTCGTGAGAAAGTAAGTTACCAGCATGGCCAACTTTTGCCCAAAGGCGATGTTTGGGTTTTAGGCATTATTGGATTCTTGCTGGTGCTTTTTGCCATTTTAAAGAATGCCTTTGGGAAGCAGCTTAGTTCGGTAGTGCAGTCTTTTTATAGCAATAGGGCACTTACCAATTTGAATAAGGAAGACAACTTGGTCACTTCTTGGTCGTTTTTGTTGCTGTTTATCCAATTTGGCTTTACCATTGGGATGTTTTTTTACCTCGCCGCCCAATATCAAAATTTGCCGGCCGCCAACCAGGGAGGGTTTAGTTTCTTTGTAACAGTTTCGGTAGGTGTGATCTTTTTATACCTGCTTAAAATAATATGTTTAAGGTTTATTGGGTTTGTATTTGATGTGCAGCGCCCACTTCACCAATACATTTCAATATTATATTTAAGTTATTTTAATACCTCTTTATTATTCATTCCCATCATCATAGCCTTTGCACTATCGGCTAAGAAATATGGTTCCAGCTATATTGTTTTAGGGATATCAGCCTTGCTGCTCATCTTTGTTTTTCAGTTCATAAGGGCGGCAATAAATATTTTATCGCAATATAGGTTTCCTAAATTGTATTTATTTTTGTATTTTTGCACCCTCGAAATTTGCCCTATATTGATATTAATCAAGGCAGTAGGTATATAAGTGCTAACTAGGAAAATGCAAGAAAATAAAGACGAAAGACTGCGCAAGGTAAAAAGTATATTGGTAACCTTGCCTAAGCCAGAAACTGAAAAATCGCCATATTTTGATTTAGCCAAGAAGTATAATCTGAAAATAGATTTCCGCTCTTTTATTCACGTTGAGGGCGTTCCGGCCAAAGACTTTAGAAAAGAAAAAATCAATTTGGTTGATTATACGGCGGTGGTTTTTACCAGCAGAAATGCTGTTGATCATTTCTTCAGGATTTGTGAAGAGATGCGCTTCGAAGTTTCAGTGAACTTGAAATACTTCTGTATCTCAGAATCTACGGCGCTTTATCTCCAGAAGTATATTCAGTACAGAAAACGTAAGATCTTCTTCGGAAAGCAAACGGCTGCTGATTTGGCTGAAGTATTAAAGAAACATGCGGGAGAGAAGTTCCTTTACCCTTGTTCAGATGTGGCTACTGAGGATACCATGAATTTTCTTCAGAAAAATGGTTATGATGTAACGCCAGCGGTGCTTTTTAGAACCGTTGTAAGTGATCTTTCTGATCTTGCTGATGTCTTTTATGACGTCTTGGCTTTTTTCAGTCCGTCGAGCATTCAGTCGCTGTATATAAATTTCCCCAATTTTCTACAGAATAATACTCGCATCGCAACTTTTGGTTTAAATACCCAAAAAGCAGTGGCCGATAAAGGTTTGATTGTGGACATCGCAGCGCCAAATCCAGAAGCGCCATCAATGATTATGGCTTTGGAGAATTATATCAAAAAATCTAACAAATAGCAGCTTTAATACCTATTTATAGGTATTGATATGCAGCTGGTTATCGTTTAACTTGCAAAATAAATGCTTCTTAGATAACGATAACATAATAAAGCAATAAAAATAGCGTTAACTTCTACTGGTTGTCAGATAGGTACATTTAAAATGTGCCTATTTGATGACCTTTAATAGGTTTTGGGATTAAAATGGCAGCTTTGAAAGTGTGCCAAATATCTTTTAAAACCATAGGTTTTAAAATAAACAGAATGTTAATAAAATATTTCGTCGCAAAAAGTGTGGATTTTTTTGTGCGAATAGTTGTTAATCTCAATGTTAATTGATAAAATTGCTATAAAATTGCTTAGACAACATATGAAGAAATTATACTTTCTTGCGATTACCGTGCTTTCTTTAATGCTTTCTAGTTGCGGAAAGGGCGGTAATGGGGAATTAGTAGGGGCTTATAACAGGAAATTCAAAAATAATGCGATCCCATTGGGGATGGTTTATATACCTGGTGGTCGGAACCTTTTGGGGATGACTGATGAGGATATTACCTTTTATCAAGGCAAACAAAGTAAGATGGTTTCCATGAGCCCATTCTATATGGACCAAACAGAAATCACCAACGCTGAATACAGACAGTTTGTAAATTGGGTAAGAGATTCCATTGCCGTTACTAAAGGGAATATTGATGATTATTTCATTAAGCCAAAAGGTGGCGCTGCCGCTGGACCTTCTACCTTTAAAACCATCGACTGGAAAAAAGTAGGGAATGGTTCTAATCTTTGGAGAAACAAAAAGCCAGAGGTACAGAATAAGTTAAAAGCGATGTATATCAATGATAACCTTTCAAGCTTCACCAATGGTAAGAATGACAAGGATATCGATATTAAACTTTTGCGCTACGCTTATGTAGAGAAGAATATGGACATGGCCTTGGAAAATGCTTCGTCGCCTAACAGACAACGTATCGACGATTATGATATCTATACTGATAATCCAACTCCTGGAAAAGTAAACGAACATCCTTCAGTAATGGTTTACCCAGATACCTTGGTTTGGAGAAAAGATTATACCTACGAATATAATGATCCAATGGTTGAGGCTTATTTTAACCACCCTTCTTATGATAAATATCCAGTAGTTGGTGTTACTTGGGATCAATCAAGAGCTTTTAGTAACTGGCGTACGCAGTTTTACGAAAATGTAGCTCGTCAACGTAAACTACCTGCTAACTCTAGATTGAAATATGATTTGCCAACAGAAGCTGAATTTGAATATGCGGCCCGTGGCGGTAGAACCCAAACTAAGTATCCTTGGGGTGGTCCTTATATCATGAACGCTAAAGGTTGTTTGCAAGCTAACTTTAAAGTAGGTAGAGGTAACTATGTAGATGATGGTGCTTTATACACCGTTGAAGCAAAAGCATACCTGCCAAACGATTATGGTTTATATAACATGTCGGGTAACGTAGCAGAGTGGACCTTGAACTCGTACAACAGTTCATTGCCTGAAGATAAAAACCCAATTTTTAGAAAAGGTAAACGTAAGGTAGTGAAAGGCGGTTCATGGAAAGATATCGGATTTTTCCTTCAAAACTCGGTAGCTCAACACGAATACCAAAATGTTCCTAGGTCATACATCGGTTTCAGATGTGTATCACACTTCCCGGGAAACAGCTTAATGTAAAAACAGAAATTAAAATAAAAACCACAAACTAAAAAATTAACTATTAAGAATTATGGCAGGAAAATATGCTACTAATGAGGCGAAATTACACTTAGCAACGTCAATCGGTGCTTCTATTGTAATTGTTGGTGCGTTATTTAAAATCCTTCACTTGGGAGGTATTTGGGGAAGTATCATGATTGGGGTGGGACTAGGCGTAGAGGCTATTCTGTTCCTGCTAGGTGGTTTGTTCCCTCCTCATGCAGATGTGGAATGGGATAAAGTTTATCCGCAATTGCGTAAAGATGGCAAACCTACACCTAACGATGCAATTCCTCAAGTTGCTGCGGGAAGTGGAGCTTCTTCTACCGGTGCATTGGATAAGCTAGTAAACGAAAAAATTGGTCCAGAATTGATCGAGAGCCTTGGTAATGGCTTACGCACTTTTGGAGATAGAGTAGCAAGTATCTCTAGTGTGGCAGATGCCTCTTTAGCTACTAATGAATTTACATCGAACGTAAAAGGCGCTAGCGCTAGCCTTGGTAATATGAACGCTGCTTTTGGTAAAGCTACTGAGCAATTGGCTGAGTTAGGTGCTAGCAATGCAGATTCAAAAGCTTACCATGAGCAAGTAAATAATTTGGCAAAAAATCTTTCGGCTTTAAATGCAGTGTACGAATTAGAATTGCAAGATTCTAGCGCTCACTTAAAATCAATGAATAAATTTTATCAGAACTTGGCCTTAACCATGGATAACTTCAACGAATCGATGGAAGACTCTAAACAGTTTAAGGAAGAAGTTGGTAAACTTGCCAAAAACTTATCTTCGTTAAATGCCATTTATGGTAACATGTTAACGGCAATGAATCAACCACGTGCTTAATTGGTCATATTAATCTAACTTATAAATATTGATATAATATGGCAGGAGGTAAGGAAACAGCAAGGCAGAAGATGATTGGTATCATGTATTTGGTACTATTAGCGATGCTTGCCCTAAACGTTTCTGATTTGGTATTAAAAGCTTTCAAGAACATCAATGATAGTTTGAATACCTCTAAGGAAAACGTTGGAAATAACATCACCCAACTTTTAAGAAATTACGAGAGTACAAAAGCCAAAGAGAGTGGCGATAATTTGCTTAAATTAAATAGAGCAAAAGAAGCACAAAAGGTAGCTGAAGATTTAATCAAGCATATTGATGGACTTCAAGCAAAGGTTGCTGAAGAGGGACTTGATGAAAATGGCGAGTTAAATCAAAAAAACAACCTTGATATCGGTCAAAATATCATGGGTAGCGATACTGAAAATAAAGAAGGTAAGAAGCTACAAGCCAAAATCAATGAAACAGGAAAGAAATTAGCTGGGTTGTTACAGGCTGACGAAGGTAAGCCGACTTTTATGTTACAGGCACTTGATCCGGTAAAACCTAAAGCTGGCGAGCCAAAAACTTGGACAGGTAATAATTTTGGTGAAGGTGTGCCTTTGGCAGCTTTCAGAACCATTTTGACGATGTTGCAGAATGATGCTAAAAACATGGAGGCAGACATCATCAATAAAATTTTGGCTGACAAACCTATTGTAGTACTAGATCAGTTTGAAGCAGTTGCGGTTGCACCATCTTCTTATGTGATCCAAGGACAACCTTACAAAGCTGAAATTTATTTGACAGCTAGTGACTCTAAATCTAGTCCAGATGTTAGTGTGAATGGAAATAAAGTACCTACCGAGAACGGAAAAGGTGTTTATACTGGCGGCACTGGTAGTGTAGGTACTTTCACTTGGAAAGGTACCATTAGAGTTAAAGAAAGAAACGGTAACATTAAAACTTATGAAACTAAGCCACAAACTTATCAAGTGGCTGCCCCTTCGGCAACGGTTTCGTCAGATAAGTTGAATGTGATTTATGCTGGTATTCCAAATCCATTTACCATTTCAGCTGCGGGTTTCCCGAACATTAATGCTTCCATTACAGGTGGTGGTTCGTTAACTGGTGGCAACGGAAAATACATGGTTAATGTACCAGGTTCATTGGTAGGTAAAGAAGTTTCTATCAGTGTTTCTGGCGTTAATGCTGGGAAAACGGTCAACCTAGGTGCTCCTAAATTTAGGGTAAAAGCTATTCCTGCGCCAGTGGCTAAAGTTGGTGGTTACGGTGGTGGCGATATTGCTTCGGTACAATTGAAAAGCGAATCGGAAATTGAAGCGGATCTAGATGATTTCCCTTTTGATGTGAAGTTTAAGATCTTGCGCTTCGAATTAACAGTAATTAAACCTCGTGCTGATGCGATCACCATATCAGGACAAGGTGGTAACTTTAGTGGAGCGGTGAGAAATGCAATCAATGCGGTATCGCCAGGAACAAGGGTTATTTTTGACCAAATTGTTTCTCAAGGACCTGATGGTAGACAAAAGGTTTTACCTGCGTTGGTATTTAATGTAAAATAATTGAAGATGAAAAAGATTGCGTTGTCGTTGGTATTTATTGCGGTAATCTCAGTTACTGGTTTTGCCCAAAAAAAGGGGAATACCGTTAAGAAGGGTGCAAAAACTCCTCCTGCTAAGGTGGTGCAAGAAGCTCCTAAAACAGAAGCCCCAAAATTAGATACTACCAAAACGGTGGTAAAGAAAAAGCAGAAGATAAAGCCAAAGGATGGTTATGCGATGGAGAAGGAGTTGAGAGATACAGCTTCTGAAAAAGCTTTTTTGGCAGTAATTAAGGATGAAGATGTAGTGCTTACCAAACGCGTTTGGAGGGATGTTGATTTACGAGATACCATTAATGGTGTACTTAACTTTCCTAAATCTAGGTTAATAGACGTATTGTTGACGCATATCAGAAATGAGGAGCTTACGGCTTATAACCCTAAAAACCCAACAACCTTGGATGACGTAGACGGATTTGATTTTCCGTTAGATACTACTGAGGCATTAAGGTTGGCAAATGGCGTAGTAAATGTAACCAATAATAAAACAGGTACGGTTACACAGGTAGCAGGGGAGTTTAATCCAGCTTTGTTCTTGAAATATAGAATTAAGGAAGATTGGGTTTTTGATGGTAAAAGAGGTGTTTTCGAACCTCGTATCATCGCGATAGCTCCTTTAAAGCTTAACGATCAGACCAAAGAATGGCAACCAGTATTTTGGATCGCTTATGAGGAAGCTAGAGATATATTAGCAACCAAAAGGCTTTTCAATGCTTTAAATGACTCTTCGCCGTTAAGTATGGACGATTTCTTTATACACCGTTTGTTTTCTAGCCACATTGTTAAGGAAACCAACTCTGGTGATTATAAAGTAAAAGATTTAATTACTGATCCTAGGTTACGTTTATTGGAAAGTGAACGTATCAAAAAGAAAATGGCTGATATGGAACAAGGTCTTTGGGAATATTAACCAAAACTGGTTCAAAGAAATAGAAAGTCCCGATGTTCATTCATCGGGACTTTTTTGTTTTGGGTAACCTCCCCCTGTCCCCTCCAAGAGGGGGATATGGTAGAAAGACTTTGTTTTGATGCTTCAGGGTCATTGAGGTAAACTTAACGAAAGGTAGTTTACTTTAAGTAGTCCGTTTTAGAGGCGCAAAGGTTTCCGCTAATGTCATCAGCAACTTTCCCAAAGGCAACCCTCTCCTTTTAAGGAGGACAAGGTTAATATCGTCATTGCTTCGTACCTCGCAATGACGCAAGGAGATTGGCTTTTGCCAGCTTCATTATTGTTAAAGTAATTTATAAGGGATAGTTTCCTCTAAGATAAGGGGGCAAAGGCTTTGATTAACGTTATCACTAACTTTCTCAAAGGCAACTCTCTCCTTTTAAGGGAGAGAGGGTAATGAGCAGTCATTAACCCGCTTCAGTACCATTAAAGTAGTTTACTAGCGTAATCACTTGCTTTTTGTTCAGTAGCTTCGATAGCTCTTCTGTACTAGCTTCTTTGATTCGCTTCACAGATTTAAAGTGCGTCAGCAATTTTTCAGCAGTGCTCTTACCAATACCTTCTATTTCTTCCAGTTCAGTTTTTAAAGTTCCTTTGTCTCGTTTTTTCCTGTGGAAGGTAATTCCGAAACGGTGTGCCTCGTCACGAAGCTGCTGAATGATTTTCAACGTTTCCGATTTTTTATCCAAATACATCGGTAAACTATCGTTTGGATAATAAAGTTCTTCAAGCCTCTTGGCAATGCCAATCACGGTAACCTTCTTGTCTATCCCTAATTTCTTTAAACTGCTCACTGCAGATGAAAGCTGGCCTTTACCACCATCAATAATGATCAATTGTGGCAATGACTGGTTTTCGTCTAACATGCGATTATATCGCCTATAAACAGCTTCCTCCATCGTTGCAAAATCATTGGGGCCTTCTACCGTTTTTACATTGAAGTGCCTATAGTCTTTCTTGCTAGGTTTGGCATCCTTAAAAACCACAATGGCCGATACCGGATACTTGCCCTGAAAGTTCGAATTATCAAAACATTCGATATGATGAGGCAGTTGCGTAAGCCTCAAATCATTTTTCATTTGAGTAAGCACACGCTCGGTTTTCAGTTCTGGATTTAGCTTTTCATATTGGTTGAGCTTTTCCTTTTTAAAGAATAGCACGTTCTTCTGCGATAGCTCTAACAGTTTTTTCTTTTCGCCGAGTTTAGGCAGCGTAAGCTTTAAATTCGTGTCCTCTAATGGGATCTCAAAAGGAACAATGATTTCTCGAGAAGTACTTTTAAATTTCGTTCTAAATTCGGCAATGGCGATAGATAAAAGTTCCTCATCACTCTCATCCAATCGTTTTTTAATTTCTATGGTCTGCGTTTGGATAATGGCCCCGTTCATTACTTTGAGGTAATTCACAAAAGCATAGCGCTCGTCGCTGGCAATACTTACTACATCAATATTAGTAATGGCACTACTTACCACGGTAGACTTGCTTTGGTACTTTTCCAAAACCCCTAGTTTTTTCTGATAATTGTGTGCCAACTCAAAATTAAGTTCTTCGGCAGCAGTTTTCACTACTTGCTTCACATCTTTGATGACATTGCCAATTTTGCCATTTAAAATGTCTTTGATTTCAGCAATGTTGGTTTCGTAGTCCTCCTTGGTTTGGTAGTTTTGGCAAGGGCCTTTGCAATTGCCAATTTGATATTCCAAGCATACTTTAAACTTGCCCGCATTGATGTTTTCCTTCGTTAAAGGAAGGTTACAGGTGCGCAGGGTATAGGTTTCCTTAATTACTTCAAGAATAGTGTGCATCATGCCTACAGAAGCATAAGGGCCTAAATAAGTCGAGCCATCTTTCACCATTCTTCGCGTAGAAAAAACACGTGGGAAAGGTTCTTTTTTGATGACAATCCAAGGATAGGTTTTATCATCTTTCAACATGATGTTGTAACGGGGCTGATGCTTTTTGATCAAGCTGTTTTCAAGGAGCCAAGCATCAATTTCGGTATCTACAATGGTAAATTGTATCCTTCTTATTTTGGAAACTAGTACCCTTGTTTTTCCATTCAGTTGTTTGTCCTGTACAAAATAGGAACTTACGCGATTTCGGAGGTCTTTGGCCTTACCAATGTATATGAGTTTATCTTCAATATCAAAATATTGATAAACACCAGGTTTATGGGGGATGTCTTTTAACGCTTTTTTGTAATCGAAACTGCTCATCTAGATGACAAATTTACACTTAAAAAATTAGACCTCGTAGGTTTAAAACTTACGAGGTCTATTCAATAGGACGTTTAAAATTTAAAAGCCTAATTTCTTATCCAGCTCTGTGGTGGTTTGCTCCTGCGGCTGATATTGGTTACAGTCGTAAATAATGTTAACTCCGCTGGTAGGTGGGTCAAAATCATTCTTAGTCACCTTTAGGTTTGGATTGGCATATACCCGTTTCATAAACCCAGCATAAATAGGCAGGGCCGAATTTGCACCTTCACCATCTCTGGTGCTGGTGAAGTGGAAAGCACGGTCTTCGCAACCTGTCCAAACACCTGCAACTAAATCGGGAGAGATGGCCATAAACCAACCATCAGAGTTGTTTTGAGTAGTTCCTGTTTTGCCACCTATAGCGCCGTTTATTTTGTATTTGTAGCTTAAACGGGAACCTGTACCGCCTGTAATTACACCGCGTAACATGCGGGTCATTACATAGGCTACTTCCTCATTCATCGCTACTTTAATAATAGGTTTACTTTCGTAAAGCACTACGCCATTTTTGTCTTCAATTTTGGTGATGAAATTAGGCTGTGTCCACGCACCCTTATTGGCAAAAACACCGTAAGCACCCACCATATCATAAATAGAAGCGTCAAAAGTTCCCAATGCAATAGAAGGTACTGCTGGTACATCACTCGTGATTCCCATCTTCTTGATTTCGTTCATTACTGCCGTTGGACCTACTTCTTTCATTAAAAAGGCTGCAATATAGTTTTGCGAAAATGCGAGACCTTTTTGTAAGGTAATTTTGCCTGGAAGAGGTGTGCCCGAATTACGCGGGGTCCAATCGGGGCTGCCTGGATTAGAAATGGTCACGGGCTCATTCAGTACTTCAAAACAAGGAGAATAGCCGTTTTCGATCGCTACGGCATAAGTAAAAGGTTTAGCGGTAGAGCCTACCTGTCTTTTACCCATTTTTACTTGATCATATTTGAAATGCTCGAAATTAATACCGCCAACCCAAGCTTTAACGTTGCCAGTTTTTGGATCCATGGCCATCATCGCATTGCGCAATAACAATTTGTAATACTTAACCGAGTCAATTGGTTTCATCAGTGTATCAATGTTGCCACGCCATGTGAAAATAGTCAGCTTAGAAGGCGTATTGAAATCAGTGGTGATTTCGTCGTCTGATTTACCTTCTAATTTTAAAGCCTTATACCTGTCAGACCTTTTGATGCCCTGATCAATGAGCTGTTCTAAGCCTTTAAACGGGTTTCTGCCTTTCCAGCTTTTGGTAAACTGGGCCTGCAAAGTCTTCATGTATTCTTTTTGGGCTTCTTCGGCATAGGTCTGCATATCGTAATTGATCGTGGTATAGATCTTCAAGCCGTCTCTATCCAAATCATAAGGAGTACCGTCTGCTTTGTTGATCGAGCGATCTTCCAAAATCTTTTTAACTTCTGTTTTTAAAACAGCTCTGAAATAAGGAGCAATCCCATCATTGGTTGTTGCGGCATTAAAATGCAGATTGAGGGGTTTGTCTTTTTCTCCAGCAAGCTGATCTTGGGTAATGTAGCCTTCTTTCACCATTAAAGCCATTACGGTATTTCTACGTTCTAAAGATCGCTCAGGATTTTTGGTTGGCGAATAGCGGGTAATCCCTTTTTGCAAACCGATCAACACTGCGGCCTGAGGTACTGTTAATTTATCAGGAGTAGTGTTGAAATATACTCTCGCTGCCGATTTGATGCCGTAAGCGTTATTTCCAAAGTCAACCGTGTTAAGGTACATGGTAATGATTTCTTCTTTGGTATAGTTGCGTTCAAGCTTAATGGCAATTACCCATTCCTGAAACTTTTGGATAATCCTTTTTGCAAAATTTTTGGCTCTTCCTTCTTCCGAAAAAAGGTTAAGCGCCAATTGCTGCGTAATGGTACTGCCACCTTGTTTTTTGCCAGTGATGGCGTAAAGGAAAATGGTAAAAGTACGTTTGAAGTCGATACCCGAATGTGAACGGTAACGAATGTCTTCTGTAGCAATCAGTGCATTGATCACATTTGGCGAAATTTCGCTATAGTTAACGTTGGATCTGTTTTTAACAAAGTAAGTGCCCAGAACTTTTCCTTCTTCAGAAATCACTTCTGTAGCTTCATTGCTTTTTGGATGTTCAATGGCTCTAAATGAAGGGATTTCTCCAAAAACACCAAAGCCTATCATGATGATGAAAATAGCAAAGACAATAATGCCTGCAATAAGCACTTTCCAAATGCGCCAATTGTATTTTTTGATAAGCTCTGGAGATAATGAATTGTTTTTTCTATAGTTCATTGCTACTGATATATCTAATGTACCTTTCTAGGGTATTTCGATTGTTGATTTTTTCTAGATTTTCTTTACTAATGGCAAAGGTAACATAATTAGCGGCAGGAATTTTCATGATTTTGCCTAATTGAGGTTTTATGTTCTCCACGTATTGTTGTACATCTCCAACACTCTTAAAGTCGCCTACAATAATCAATTGGTCTTCATTTAGCTCTTTAAGCTGGTGACGAAGATTAGTGCCAGCATAGTTTCCACGGTTAAATTGTCCAATACCAAAACGAGAAGTACTTACATTTAGTGCTGCCGAATTTACCGCTATTACATAATAATACGTGGTTGAAGAAGCTGGGTTGAACAAGGTTTCTTTTACTGGCGCTGGAACTACGGGTTTAGCAATAGTGTCCGCTGGTTTTGTAACGGCTATTGGTGTAGCTATAGTGTCCTTTTTGGTGACTGGTGGAATAATTACGCTGTCTTTCTTTACTGGTTTAGGCACAATTACCGAATCCTTTTTAGGCTCAACCACTGGTTTTTTGGTAACCACGGTGTCTTTTTTGATTTCTTTAGGCACTGGTTTCACTTCAGGCTTTGGCTCTACTACTGGCTTCTGTACAGGTTTTTCCTCTACAGGTTTTGGTGCAACAGTTTGCGTAGGGGTATAAGTTTTTTTGCCCGTTGGATCAAGTAAATTGGCAATAATAGGCTCGTTAAACCTTATCCTAGTTTTGTTTTCCGTAAAGGGGATTTCGTTCGTGTCATAATCTACCAAAGCAATCTTTCTCTTTTTGAACTCACCTAAATGGGCATTGATGTAAAGCAAGTGCTCTTCTACCAAAGGTTTGATTAAGCGGTCGTTTTGGTATTTCTCTGTAATTTGTTTGAAAGCTGTAAGCAGTTGGTCTACATGTTCCGTGCGGCCAATGGCTATTGCTTTCAGGTAATCGTACTGAGGTTCCATGCTGTTTCCTGGAAAACGCTGACTAACGTTGTTCGCATCAGCGATTACTGCCTTAAACTCTTTTTCTTGTAGCTTTTTGAACAAACTTTCGTATTCTCTATTCAATGTGGCTTCTAGCTCATTTTGCTTTGAAGAGAAATTAGGATCGATAATGGTTTTGGCATACACTGAATTAGGGTATTTACTTAATACCAAGTTTTTATACTCGTTTGATTTGGCGTTATCATTGCCTTTATAAGCCAAGTACAAGCTATAATAGATCATGTCCAACTTGTTGTTGTTTGGGAATCTTTTAAGCAAAAGCTGATAGGTCTTGATCGCCTCAGGCTTATCATGTAGTACTTGTTGGTAAAAGCTACCCATATCTAAATAGGCATCTATAATTTTTTGGTTCGATTTTTCTAGTTGTGTAGGGCTAAGCGGAATCGAATCAAGATAAGAGGTTACTTTACTAGCATCTTGAGGGGCATTTTTTGGGCTTGCTACATCTGGATTTGAGGGTAGTGAGCCAGGCCCGTTATCTGTCGCTGCACTGAGTGCGTCTTGCTGGTCTTGCGATGATTTTACGCTTTGTCGCCAGTTAGGTGCTAATTTTCGGTTACCCCAACGTTTTTTAAATTCATTAAACCCTCGGCTAACGGCATTGGAGTTGGCAAAATAAAAGGTGCCACCAGTCTGATTTTGATAATTTACGTTTGCTCTTCCGGTGTTACCTGTAGTGCCATTCGGATCTGTAGAGGTACTGGCTGCACTGGGAGCCATAGCCGAAAAATAGTTGTTTAGAGCAACAGCACGATCGTTAGCTGGCAGTAAGGCTATTTTTTGCAACGTATCCTGTAAGCTAATGGTTTCATAGCGCTGTTGTAAATAGGCCAAGTTTTGCGCTTTATTGACTATTGATTCATATAGCGGATGTGTTTTAGGTAAAGTTAAAGCAGTACTATCATAATAGAGCTTTGCGGTGACATAATCGCTATAGTGCTTAAAGTTTAAATCGGCAATTTTTAAGTATGATAATGCTTTTTGCGTTTGATTAACAGTACTGTTTTTAACTGAAAGATTGTAATATTCTTCCGCCTTGGCATATTGGTCGGCTGCATAATAGTCTTCGGCAATTTCATAATAAATCTGATCTTTGAAATCGACGTTCTTATCATCCTTAAGCATTCTGGTAAGCTGTAGTTTCCTGTCAAAGTTTTTGCCGTCCAACATTTCGGCAATTCTAATTTTGCTCAACTTGGCATTAAAGTACATGTCAAAAGGGGCATTGCTTTTCTCCACTTTTTGGTAAGCCGCCATACTCTTGGTATATTCCTTTTCATTTTCGTAAAGTTGGGCCAAGGTGTACGTCCATCTAATTCTGTTTAACGAACTTGGTCCCGCTTTTAAGGCAAGCTCCAAATAATCAATAGCCTGCTTGTCATTTTCTTTGATGATGTTGAATTGCGCCAGCGTAGCTAAAGGCTCAGATTTCTCTCTTTTTACGGAATCAAGTTCTATTTTAACCGTATCTAAAATCTTTGCCGCATTTTCCAGGTCATCCAGTTCTATAAAACTGCGTGCTTTCCAGTTAAGGGCATTGAGGTAAATCTGATGGTTTTTCTGATAAGTTTTGGCTACATAATCAAAGTAAGCCGTAGCATTATAATATTTGCCTTGGAGAAAATTTGTTTTTCCTAAAAGGATATAAGCATCATCTATATAATTACTGTAGTTCTTTTCGGCAATAATGGTTCTTGCCTTTTGGTCTATAAGGTCAAGTTCTTTGATCTTACTGCCTGCGGTAGTGGCATCAGCAATAGCGGGCGCATGATAAAGGGGTAAAAAACTACTAAAATTATCTATTCTACTTTGATTAACCCCTTCTAAATACTCTTCCAATAAAACATTAGAATTGTAAATAAGGTTATATCTTGCAGACAGATTTTGAAGTTTTCTGTTAGCAAGCGTGTCTTTTTGAGAAGAGCAACTTACGATTAATGCGAGCGTTAAAAAGCCCAATAAGGCTCCGTAGCCATGTTTTCTGTAGGAGTTCAATTGGTTTTGAGTTATTTATACTATAACAAAATATTTGCAAAAATATTTTATTCGGCAATATAATCTTAATATTTGAAATGTAATTTACCAAATGTAAGCCAAACAATGGAAGAGGAGAAAGATAAAACTGCATTTAGCTATGCTAAATATACCGGGATTGCTTTTCAAATGATGGCCACTATTGGCATTTTTGCCTTTATTGGTTATCAAATAGACAAACATCAGGGAATCGAAAATTTTCTTTTTACCGCTATATTGGGAATAGTGGGAGTGGGAGCCTCATTATATCAAGTAGTGAGGTCGCTAAATAAGAACAAATCGTAAAATTATTGGCCAATGGTTAACTTTGCCACAAAAAATCTGTTTTGAGCTTAAGAAAATTTATTGTTGCCTATTTTATTTATACGTTAATACTAGCCGGTGTGGCGGTGTTGTTGAAGAATTTATTGCCAAGTGTGATTACCGATCAGTTTTGGTTGGTTTTCGGTTTTTTGGCTGGACTAACCTTAATCGCTTACCTGCTGGCTCATTTGGGCATTCGAAGAAATCCACAAACTGGTGTTTTCGCAATTTTGGGATCTGTAATCATCAAAATGTTATTCGCCATGTCTTTTGTGTTGATTTACAGCCTGAAACAAGTTAAGGGCGATTTGGTTTTTGCCCTCAATTTTTTTTCTTTATATTTATTGTTTACCCTCTTTGAAATATTAGGTTTGTTACGTAACTTGCGCCACCAAAATAAATAGTAAAAATCTGCGAGTAAATGGATTATAACCGAGTTTTTGTGTCAAAAGTTAGAAGGCTAATTGTTGTTTTTGCGCTTTTTTCTGTGTTTTTAGGATTTAGGACTACTGCTTTTGCGCAAGCTGATAGTGTGGCTGCTCAAGGCCATGAAGTGAGTGCTCCAGTGGCACATGCTGAAGAGCATGGAAAAGAAGAAAAAGGATTTGATATTACTTCATTTATTTTCCATCACATTAGTGATAGCCACTTTTTTACCATTTGGGGACATGGCGACCATGGTTTAACCCTTCATTTGCCAATTATTCTTTGGACTGATAATGGTTTGGTTACTTTTAGTTCGTCTGCTTTTCAGTTTGATGATGCTGGTAAGGTTGTGGCGGAGAAAAACGGCCAACGTTTTGTAATTGCGCATAATAAAATCTATTATGCAAATGCTGCTGCTGATGCTCACGGTTCTTACGTTTCTCATGTAACTGATGAGAAGGGTGAAGAGAAAATAACCAATGCACGTCCTTTGGATTTTTCGGTGACCAAAAACGTATTCAGTATGTTGATTTCAATTGTGGTATTGGTAATCATCTTTACTGCTGTTGCTGCTGGCTACAGAAAGAGAGCTGGTAAATCACCAAAAGGTGTACAATCTTTCTTTGAGCCAATTATTTTATTTGTTCGCGATGATATTGCCAGACCAAACTTAGGTCATAAATACGCTGCATTTATGCCGTATTTATTAACTGTGTTTTTCTTTATCTGGTTTAATAACATGTTGGGTTTGGTTCCTTTCTTCCCAGGAGGTGCTAACGTAACAGGTAACATTGCATTAACGGCAGTACTTGCTGTGATCACTTATTTAATTACCACTTTTAAAGGAAATAAACATTATTGGAAACATATTTTTTGGATGCCGGGAGTGCCTGTTCCAATTAAAATTTTCTTAATCCCATTAGAGTTGATGGGTACGCTTACTAAGCCTATCGCTCTAGCTATTCGTTTGTTTGCAAACATTACAGCTGGTCACATTTTAGTAATGTCGCTATTATGCTTGATCTTTATTTTCAACTCATATGCTGTAGCTCCAGCTTCAATTTTCTTTGCGGTGTTCATTGGCCTAATTGAATTTTTAGTAGCGTTTATACAAGCATTTATATTTACCATTTTATCAGCCCTGTTTATTGGGTTGGCGGTAGAAGAACACCATTAATTAGAACATAATTGTTAAACAATAATAAATAAATCAGAAAAATGACTGGAACATTAGCTGCAATCGGCGCAGGCTTAGCTGCAATTGGCGCTGGATTAGGTATCGGTAAAATCGGTGGATCTGCAATGGAATCAATTGCTCGTCAACCAGAAGCCGCTTCAAAAATTCAAACTGCTATGCTTATCGCTGCTGCTTTTATCGAGGCGGTTGCTTTATTCGCGGTAGTAGTTTCTTTGATCGCAAAATAATCAAAGAAAGATTTTAAGATAAGCACCTTTTCGGGGTTGCCGCTAAGGTGCTTATTTAAAAGAAAGTTTAACAAAGAAAAAATATTAAATATATACAATGGATTTATTAGTTCCTGAAATTGGTTTATTAGCGTGGAATACTATTTCTTTCCTAGTGTTGGTGTTTTTATTGGGCAAGTTTGCTTGGAAACCAATCATGAAAGGTATTCACGATCGTGAAAAAAGCATTGATGAGGCTTTAAATAAAGCTGAACTAGCTAGACAAGAAATGGCTCGTTTAAGTTCTCAGAACGAAGAGTTGATGAAACAAGCTCGTGAAGAACGTGACCAAATTTTGAAAGAAGCTAAAACATTAAAAGATAGCATCGTTAACGAGGCAAAAACTCAAGCGCAAACTGAAGGTGCGAAATTGATCGAGAAAGCTCGTATCGAAATCGAAAACCAAAAGAAAGCAGCTTTGGCAGAATTGAAAGGCCAAGTTTCGGCATTGTCATTGGATATTGCAGAACGTGTATTACGTAGCCAATTAGATGATAAAGCGAAGCAACAAGAGTTGGTGAACAATTTGTTAAAGGACGTTGAATTAAACTAGAAGTCGTGCGTTAAGCGATAAGCGTTTTGAACGCAGCACGCTCAGCGCTAAACCAAAAAATATATGTCAAGTAAAGCAGGAGCTAGATACGCGAAATCATTGTTAGACCTTTCTAAAGAGCAAAATGCCGTAGAAGAGGTGAAAAATGATATGGTGTTTTTTGAAAAAGTGGTGGATGACAATTCGGAGCTAGAAACGATTCTTAAAAACCCGATTGTACCTTTGGATAAGAAACAAGGCATTTTAGATGGTATTTTTGCTGGAAAGGTGCATGCTATTACCCAAAGCTTCTTGAGATTGGTGGTAAACAAAGGTCGTGCATCTATCTTGTTTGATACTGCTAAACAGTTTGTACAACAATATAACACCATTAACGGTATTGTAACTGCTGAAGTAACTTCGGCAAGCCCACTTACTGATGCGAACAGAGCGGAGGTAGTTAGCCTTGTGAAAAAGGAACTGAATGCTAGCCAAGTGTTGATTAAGGAAAAAGTAAATGCTGATTTAATTGGTGGCTTTGTACTTAAGGTTGGCGATAAGCAATTTGATGCAAGCATTGCCAGTGGTTTAACAAAACTGAAAAAGGAATTTGCGCACTAGGTTTTGCGCATAGCGATAAGTGTGAGAGCGTTTCTACGCTTAACGCCAAACGCTTAACTAAGAAAAATTTTACAACAAAAGATATCAAAATAACATAAAATTATGGTAGAGGTAAGACCAGACGAAGTTTCGGCAATTATCAGACAGCAATTGGCCGGCTTCAAATCAGAAGCTGAACTTGAAGAAGTTGGTACTGTATTGCAAGTGGGCGATGGTATTGCTCGTGTTTACGGCTTAACTAAGGTTCAAAGTGGTGAGCTAGTTGAGTTTGCTAACGGCTTGCAAGGAATTGTATTGAACCTTGAGGAAGATAACGTGGGTGTGGTATTGTTAGGCCCATCAGACGAGATCAAAGAAGGTGATACCATTAAACGTACTAAAAAAATCGCTTCTATTAAAGTTGGTGAAGGTATGTTAGGTCGTGTAGTAAACACATTAGGTGAGCCAATTGATGGTAAAGGACCTATTGCTGGTGTAACTTACGAAATGCCTTTGGAGCGTAAAGCACCTGGGGTAATCTATCGTCAACCAGTTAACGAGCCTCTACAAACTGGTATCAAAGCTATCGATGCGATGATTCCTATTGGTCGTGGTCAACGTGAGTTGGTTATTGGTGACCGTCAGATTGGTAAAACTGCGGTTTGTATCGATACCATTATCAACCAAAAAGAATTTTACGAAGCAGGTAACCCTGTATTCTGTATATATGTAGCTTGTGGTCAAAAAGCAAGTACAGTAGCAAACGTTGTACGTACTTTAGAAGAAAACGGTGCAATGGCTTATACTGTGGTTGTGGCTGCTTCTGCTGCTGAACCTGCTCCTTTACAGTTCTATGCTCCTTTTGCTGGTGCTGCTATTGGTGAGTTCTTCCGCGACACAGGTCGTCCAGCTTTAATTGTTTATGATGATTTGTCTAAACAAGCTGTAGCTTACCGTGAGGTTTCGTTACTATTGAAACGTCCTCCAGGTCGTGAGGCTTATCCAGGTGACGTTTTCTATCTTCACAGTCGTTTGTTAGAAAGAGCTGCGAAAATCAACGCTAATGATGATATCGCTAAAAACATGAACGATTTGCCAGAGTCTATCAGAGGTATCGTTAAAGGTGGTGGTTCATTAACTGCGTTGCCAATTATCGAAACTCAAGCTGGTGACGTTTCTGCATATATCCCTACTAACGTAATTTCAATTACTGATGGTCAGATCTTCTTGGAGTCGAACTTGTTCAACTCTGGTATCCGTCCAGCAATTAACGTAGGTATCTCGGTATCACGTGTAGGTGGTAACGCACAAATCAAATCAATGAAAAAAGTTGCTGGTACTTTGAAATTAGACCAAGCACAATACCGCGAGTTAGAGGCTTTCTCTAAATTCGGTTCTGATTTGGATGCGGCTACTAAATCTGTATTGGATAAAGGTGCTCGTAACGTAGAGATGTTGAAACAAGCTCAGTTCTCTCCATTTACCGTAGAGAAACAAGTTGCGATTGTTTACGCTGGTACTAAAAACTTGATGCGTAGCGTGCCTATTAACAAGGTAAAAGAATTTGAAGCAGATTACTTACAAGCATTAGAATTGCGTCATCCAGAAACTTTAGCAGCGTTAAAAGCTGGTAAATTTGATGATACCATTACTGGTGTATTGGAAACTGTAGCAAAAGAAATTTCAAGTAAATATTAATTGTTTAGTGTTAAGCGTATGGCGGATCAAACGCTTAGCGCTTAACGCTAAACTCTAGACACAAAAATGGCCAATTTAAAAGAAGTAAGAAATCGTATTGCCTCTGTGCAGTCAACTCAGCAGATTACCAAAGCGATGAAAATGGTATCGGCGGCAAAGTTGAAACGTGCTACTAATGCAATCATTCAATTACGTCCTTACGCAACCAAGTTGAAAGAGATTTTAGGAAATCTTTCAGCAAGTTTAGAAGGTTCTACCTCTCCTTTTATCGAGGAAAGAGAGCCTAATAAGGTGTTGATCGTAACAGTATCTTCGAACAGAGGTTTAGCTGGTGCGTTTAACATGAATGTGATTAAGGCCACTAATAACTTAATTGCCGAAAAATATAGCGAGCAGCTTAAGAAAGGTAACGTAAGTATTGTTGCCATCGGTAAAAAAACACAGGATTTTTACGAGAAGCGTAACTACAACGTTATCGGTAATAACAACGATGTTTATCAAGCGCTTACTTTCGAAAACGTAACTAAAATTACGAATGCGATCATGGCTGGTTTCGAAAAAGGAGAATTTGATAAGGTAGAGTTAGTGTACAATCAGTTTAAAAATGCTGCAGTACAAATTATCACTACTGAGCAGTTGTTGCCTTTGCCTAAAACGGCAGCAGTAGAAGAAGTTAAAGCTTCTAACGTTGATTATATTTTAGAGCCAAATCAAGAAGAGATTGTTTCTCAATTGATCCCTAAATCAATCAAAATTCAGTTGTATAAAGCAGTACTAGATTCTCATGCTTCTGAGCATGGCGCTCGTATGACTTCAATGGATAAAGCAACAGAAAACGCGGGTGATTTGTTGAAATCGTTGAAATTAGCTTACAACCAAGCACGTCAAGCTGCAATTACTACCGAGCTTACAGAGATTGTAAGTGGTGCGGCAGCATTAAACGGATAATTTTGGTTCATTAGTTTATTGGGCTAACTCCATAAAAATATCAAAACCCTCATCGTTTCTCGGTGAGGGTTTTTTGTTAATATAAGCTTTATTCCAATGATCGACTTGTTTTTACTAAATCATTACTCATGACATATGGGTTTTAGCTTTTAACTTTATACTTTTGACTTTTAACTTATCTGATATGAGATTTAGATTTTTAATGATTGCCCTATTTGCTTTTCCAGTATTGGTTTCAGCACAAAAGGGAGCAGCACCTGAGAGAGATTGGACAAATGCTGTGCTGTGGCAGCAATATAGTGGGGAGTACAGGGCTTTGGCATTCCAGGCTTATAACTTTGCTCGTTTATCACTAAAAGAAGCCCTGTGGGAGCAAACTAATGGTAAACCTAATTGTATCATTGTAGATGCCGATGAAACGATCATAGACAATTCTCGCTTTCAAGGTCATGAAATTCAAAATGGGGCGAGTTATGTGCCTGCGCATTGGACAGAATGGACTTCCAAAGCAATGGCTGATACGGTTCCTGGAGCTTTGTCGTTCCTGAAATTTGCAGCAAGCAAAAACGTAGAAACTTTTTACATTACTAATCGTGACGAGGCGGACCGAAAAGCGACTATAGAGAATTTGAAAAAACTTGGTTTCCCTTATGTAGATGAGGCACATGTAATGACCAAAAGCACGACTTCGGATAAGCAGGAGAGAAGAAATAAGGTATTAGAAAAATATAATGTATTACTACTTTGTGGCGATAATTTGAGCGATTTTTCGAACGTTTTTTACAGAGAAGGAAAAGATACCAAGGAGCAGGTAGATGCCAATCAGCACTTATTTGGAACCAAGTTCATTGTACTGCCAAACCCTATGTATGGCGATTGGGAAAAATTGCTTTATAAAGAAGGGAAGTTTAACGAGCAGGAAAAAGCAAAACAACGTCTAGAAAAACTTAAAAGTTACTAAACCATAGTGTTTTTTGTAGAAGAAATATTATTTTTGCGCAAGACAAAATTAAAACGATAAAACATGGATGCTAACGAAAGAGAAAACAGCATGAAAACAGCCAATGATTCGGCTATTTATTCTTCACTTGCTTTATGGGCGGTTGTAACTATAGTTGGAGTATTTTTGCGCTTCGCTTTTGACTCTTTGACACTTTCATTAGTTTCATGGGCTATTTTAGCTTTTGGCTTTGTAATGTGCTGCGTTACGGCCTTCAAAATTTTAAACGCAAAATAAATTAATAAAATTTATAGATAAAAATCCCTTCTCAGCATTGCTGTGAAGGGATTTTTTTTGCTTACTATAATTTGCGAACTGAAAACTACACACTGAAATGGGTTACCTTCAAGTGTTTTTAGCATTAAGCTAAAAAGAGATCAAATTAAACCTCGAAACAAATTGTCTGCCTTAAGGAAATAGCATGCTTAAGACAATTTTGTGAAAGGAATAAGTTCAACACTTAAAACCTATTAACAAAATGAAAAGACATTTTGCCATCGTGGCATTGGCTGCAATTATATTTGCAGGCTGTAATGCCGAGCATAAAGCTGAAGGTACTGATTATGCTTCTACAGCAGCTTTAGACACCGTATCTAATAATCAGCTAGTCGAAAAAATGACCAAAACCGCTGATATGCGTTTTAGGGTTAAAGATGTACAGCGCACCAAAGCTGAACTGAGCAACACCATTAAAAAACAAGGTGGGCTGGTGATGGAATTTTCTTTAAATAGCAGCATCCAAAATACCAAAAAAGTTAAGTTAAGTGCCGATTCGCTAAAGGAGATCACCTCTTATCGAAAAGAAGGTTATTTAGTGGCCAGAATCCCATCTGCAGAGTTAGACGAGTTTACAGATCAAATTGCAGGTATGGCCGTGTTTGTAGATAACCAATCGTTGAAGATGGAAGATAAAAGCTTAGCCTATTTGGAAAATACCATGAAATCTGCCAATAGGCAAGAGGCAGTGGCGCAGATTAAAAAGGTGGCCACTAAAAAGGGAAGTAATGTAGAAAGCTCACTTTACATTAAGGATGATTATGTGAACAAGAAAATCGAAAACCTGAGTATCGACAAGCAAGTTAAATTTAGCACCATTACCCTTAGCTTTTATCAAGACAATACGGTTAAAACGATGACGGTAGCGAATGATAATCTCTATGACTACCAACCAGGTTTTTTCAAAAGACTGGCTTTGAACTTTGTGGATGGATGGATGTACTTCAAAGAGTTTATCTTGTTCCTATCTAGGTTTTGGTTGTTTTTTGCCGTTGGTTTAGGTGCTTTCTTTGTCATCAGGTATTATACGAAGAAACAAAGCGATAAAACTTTCTTACCTCCACCGAGTCATTAATTTATACTTCTCGTCATTTCTCCCTTGTGGAGACCGCGCAACAGCTACGAAGTAAATTATAAATCAACGAAGTTAAACCTAGCATTTAGCGATGAGTTAGATTTCTCCTCCTTTGATCGTCGAAATGACGGAGTACGAAAGGGGCCGTTGTCATCTCCTCGCAAAGATGCTCCTATATGCGTCATTTCGACCTTAAGGAGAAATCTAGCATTTAGTTACGAGTTAAAATCTGGCTCAACGTATATAGGCTTGGTAAAGAAAGGTATTTGAAGTTACTGATGGAGATTGCTTCGTCGTACCTCCTCGCAATGACGCTCCTATGTGCGTGGTTGAAACGTTAGGTGAATTGAAAATCAACGAAGTTAAATCTAGCATTTAGCTATGAGTTAGATTTCTCCTCCTTCGATCGTCGAAATGACGGAGTACGAAAGGATGCTGCCACCTCCTTGCAATGCCGCTCCTATACCCGTCATTTCGACCTTAGGGAGAAATCTAGCTCAACGTATATAAGCATGGTAAAGAAAAGTATCTGAAGTTGTTGATTGAGATTGCTTCGTCGTACCTCCTCGCAAAGACGTGAATAGGAGCGTCATTGCGAGCTTTGCGAAGCAATCTCTAAGTATCATCGATATTAAATTATGTTCGGATTTATTAGCATTTTGTTGCTAATGGCAATATTTTGCCAACTCATTGCTGGAAGTTTAGCGATGTCGGAAAGAATTAATTTTTCTTTTGGATGGTTAACCTTCGCAAATTTTGTGTTTATATGCTGTGTTACATTTGCTCTAGTACAAACTGTTATTCCAAAAGAAGAAGGCCCTAAATGTGGATTATCGCAAATGGCACCTTTTTTTCTTGGTTTGGCAACTTTGGCTCTTCAATTATTCATTGTGATTTTACAGCTTTTATGGGTAAATGTTATGAAATCGAAATGATGTTTACTTTGTAAAATTTAAACGATAGACCACAGTTGTGATAATAAAGTGTTAATTTCATTTAGCTAAACTATAATCATTCAATGAAGAAATTAACCCTTATTGCAGGTCTAGCTTGTACTGTTTTAGGTGCAAGGGCTCAAGACTTTTCTACCGTTTTTAAGCAAATTAACACTGAAGTGCAATCAAATTCGCAGGCCTATAAAAACCTGAAGAGTGCCACGGATAAAATTGGACATCGCCTAACGGGTTCTGCCAATGGTGCCAAAGCCGAAGAATTTGCCTTTAATCTTCTGAAATCATACGGTTTCGATGTGCGCTATCAACCATTTGAAGTAGAAAGTTGGGACAGAAAAACCTTATCGGTTAAAATTGGTGGCGATAGAACGAATTTGTCGGCAGTTAAAGCGGTTACTTTAGCACACTCGCCAGTAAGGGCAAATGTTACAGCGGAGATCATAGATGTAGGAAATGGTTTAGAGGCCGACTATGAGCCTGTAAAGGATAATGTAAGAGGTAAAATTGCTTTGATTTACATAGGAGTACTTCCAGGTTCTCCCGCAGGCACTGCCTCTTTGCACCGCTCTGAGAAAACGGCTATTGCCACTAAATACGGCGCCGCTGGTGTCATCATCATTAACAAGGTAGAAGGCGGTGTCTTGCTTACTGGAACAGCCTCTGTTACTGGAAAATTAATTCCTATTCCAGCAGTTTGTATTGGCTTGGAGAGCGGAACAGCTTTAAAAGCAAAACTGAAAACTGGGCCACAATTTGCGCAGATCGCCATGACCAATTTTTCGGGAATGATCAAAGCCAGAAACGTTATTGCTACTTTGAAAGGCACTACGTTGCCCAATGAAAAAATTGTGGTAGGTGGACATTTGGATAGCTGGGATTTAGCCACAGGCGCTATTGACAACGGTATTGGTTCTTTCTCTATCATTGATATGGCCAGAACTTTTAAAATGCTGAATTTACAGACTAAACGTACGGTTGAGTTTGTGATGTTCATGGGCGAAGAGCAGGGTTTATTAGGTTCAAAAGCCTACGTTGCCCAAGGCTTAAAAGATAAAACTTTGGGTCAAGTACGTTTCATGTTAAACTACGATATGACCAATGATCCTAAAGGATTTTCTACTTCGAGAAAAGAAATGGAACCACTATTTAAAAGCTGGGGTGCCGAAGTGGTGAAAATTGATACAGGCTTTAAAAATCTTTTCCAAGCTGGAGCGGGTTTGCATAGCGACCATCAGCCGTTTATGTTAGAAGGTATTCCAACGGGTGGAGGTGCTGGTGGTAAATTGCCAAATAACTCAGGACCTTTTTACCACTCGGATGGTGATGGTTTTCACTTGGTGGATGAACAAGGCATGAAAAATACCGTGCGTTATTCGGCCATGTTAACTTATGCTTTGGCCAATACACCTAGTATTCCAGTGACTAGATTCTCTGATGCGGATTTGAAAGCATTCTTGGAAAGTCAAAAACTTAAAGAGCCACTAAAAATTGCTGGCGAATGGAAATGGGGAGATTAACTCCCCATTTTTTATCTTCCAAAACTGTCGTAATTATCTTCGGCATACTTTTCAAATCTTTCTAGCAATTTGATGTTCTTCTTTTCAAGTGCCGTAAGTGTTCCGTTTACATCATTGCTTACCGGAATATACCAATCAGCACGGTCAAAAAACTGTCTGTAGGTTTTCTTCTTAAATGAGTAGCCATGGCGGGCAAAAATGGTATTTCTTAATATTTGTAAATCTAGTTTACGTAGGTTTTTTAAATCACCTTCTTTTAACTCTTGAGTAGAGGAGTTGATGGTGAAAACTGCTTTAGAAGCACTTCTATAATATTCATCCTCAAAAGTTTCTGCTTGACCGTCAATAGTATCCGTAACCGTCTTCACCTTGCTAGATTGTCTGTCGGTATAATCTCCATTTTTATCTAACATTAAATTAGGGTTATACGCAAAAACTTTTTTCAGCAATTTGAAAGATCTTTTGGTGACATTGATTTCTTGATTGTATGATTTCCATGTGCCAATTAAAGTATCATTGTTCAGCTCAAATTCAAAACGCCCATCATACTTTTGGTCTCCAGGTTCATCCAATACAAAACTGATTTTATTGCCCGAATCGGTAAACGTCCCTTGCAAAGGTCTGTCGTTTCCAACCACCACACTACGGCCAATTACCTTATCCTTGTCAATGCTTTTAATAACCAAGCTAAGTTTATTTTCACTGTAGGAACCTTCTCGATATTCTTCGGCGACAAAATCACCTACCCACATGCCTAATACACGATCATGCGTAGTGTTTACGGTTGCTGCCGAATCAGCGGTGTTTTTTTCGGTCTTCTTGTCATTACTGTTACAGGAAGCAAGTGTTAAAATTGATAAAAAGGCGATAACGAGATTTTTCATTTTATTCATTTGAGGTTTAAGTATTTCTTTCTGATCATCCATTCTACTAAAAGTAAATTTGGTATCCAACCAAGCCAAGCAATAATTTGATACACATCCATAGGTGCTGGGTGGAATAAATATACCAAAATAACCTTCCATAGACGCAAGGTAATGGCTGAGCAAGTTAATGCAAAACTGCGTAACATAAAGTTGTAATGCGCTTTAAATTGCTGCTTTTTGGCTAATAAAACTGCTTTTAGCGTAAACCAAAACCATAATACCGCTAAAATGCTAAAAGCAGCTTTGGCAATGAATCCGCCGTTGGCAAAAAAACCAATAAATAAGCCTGAGGGAGCAGCGAACAGCAAAACCACTACAACATATAGGTAGCCGAGCTTTCGGTGTAATTTGGGATGTTTATTTAAGAGTGTTTTGTTAAACTGGGTGAAACCTGCTAACAATACGAAAATAGCGCTAAATACGTGGACATAAAAAATGGGAAGATATGGTTTGATACCTTCTACTTCTGTTTGTTTAATCTGCAAAAAGGCAACATCACTACTCACAGGTAAATAGCGTAGGGTTATCTGCAACATGAGCAGAAAAAAGAAAAAAAACAGCAATAACCACGCTAAACGAAAGTAGTTAATTCTGATGTTCAACAGCATTTGCTCATTAGTTGTTGGCGCTTGATGCAATGTCTCGACATTCCCTTCTTTGAAAGAATAAGGAGAGGTTTTTTTGGTGGATAAATTTAACTGTTGATATAACTTTCTAGCTGTGAAATGGTCTGTTTTTGGTCTGCAATAATGAATTTCACCACATCGCCAATGGATACCATTCCAACGGCTTGATTTTCGGTTACCACTGGTAAATGTCTAATGTGCTTGTCGGTCATCATTTGCATGCATAAATCAATGCTGTCAGCCAAAGTTATCGTAACTGGATTAGCAGTCATGGCCTCACTAATGGGAGTGTCCTTAGAAGCTTTTCCCTGTAAAACGATTTTTCGGGCATAATCACGTTCCGTGAAGATGCCAAGCAACTGTTCCTCTTGCATAATTAACAAAGCACTGATGTTTTTCTCTGTCATTAACTTTAGGGCATCTAAAACCGAAGTATTAGCACTAACACTAAAAATCTGCAGCGGTTTGGTGTCGAAAATTTGTTGAACTGTTTTCATGTCTGCTTTTGGTTGTTTACTTAAATTTACCTAAAATAACAGTAAATCCAAATAGACCTTTTTGCACTACATCATCTTCAAAATATCATCCACGTATTCCCTGCTGTTTGCCAAACGAGGTACCTTATGTTGTCCGCCAAGTTTGCCACGGTTTTTCATCCAATTGTAGAAAAGGTTTTCAGGAGCATTATGAACCTTTGGGCGTTTCAAGGCCATATCCTTAAAGCGTTTGGCATCATAATCCGAGTTTATATCACGTAGGGTTTGATCCAATATATCTATAAATTGTTCAAAATTGGAAGGTTGTTGCTCAAATTCAATGATCCACTCGTGGCCTCCAGCCTCATCACCATTAAAATAAATAGGGCAGGCGGTGTAATCTTTAATTTTAGCGTTAGTGGTAGCACAGGCTTTGGTTAAGGCATTTTCGGCATTGTCAATAATCACCTCTTCCCCAAAAGCATTGATAAAGTGCTTGGTGCGTCCGCTAATCTTAATCCTAAATGGATATAAAGAAGTAAAATGGATGGTGTCGCCAATCATGTAACGCCATAAGCCCGCATTGGTACTGATAATTACCGCATAATTTTTATGCAGCTCTACCTGATCTAAAGAAAGGGTTTTAGGGTTCTCATCCTCTAAATTCTCCAAAGGAAGAAACTCATAGTAAACGCCGTAATCCAACATCAAAAGCAGCTCTTCGGAGTAGGATTGATCTTGTATGCCAAAGAAACCTTCAGATGCATTGTAAGTCTCCAAATAATACATGTCTGACGAAGGAATCAGTTCTTTAAATTGCTGACGGTATGGACCGAAATTTACGGCACCATGGAAATAAGCCTCTAAGTTGGGCCAAACCTCTAATAAGTTTTTTGCGCCAGTAATTTCCATTACCTTTTTCGCTAACACGATGGTCCAAGTAGGTACGCCCGAAATATTGGTTACGTTTTCCCTGATCGTAGCTTCCGCCATGCGGTCCATTTTTTCCTCATAATTATCCATAAGGGCAATGGACATATCAGGGGTCCGATAGTACTCGGCCCAAATAGGTAGGTTTTTGATCAATACGGCCGATAAATCGCCATAGTGAATGTCTTCGCAAAGCTGATTGATTTGATGGCTTCCACCTAAAACCAAGCCTTTTCCCGTAAACATTTGCGTGTTTGGTCGGTTGTTGCAATAGATGGATAGCATGTCTTTACCGCCTTTGAAATGGCATTCTTCTAAAGCTTCTTCAGATACTGGGATAAATTTGCTTCTATCGCTGGTTGTACCTGATGATTTGGCAAACCATTTAATTTCAGAGGGCCAAAGGATGTTCTGTTCGCCTTGTAGCATACGCTCAATGTAAGGTTTCAGCGTATCGTAATTTTGGATAGGCACCCGTTCTTTAAACTGTTGTACGTTCAATATCGACCTGTAGTCGTACAGCTTGCCCCATTCCGTATTTTCAGCACTTGAAATTAAGGTATGTAGCCACTCATCCTGTACATCTAAGGGATATTTCATGAAAAGCTCAATCTGATGGATGCGCTTTTTCATGTACCACGTAAAAATAGAATTTACTATAGCCATCAGTTTTCCTTATAGATTTTTCTTGCGTAGAATGAAGTTCGAACCTAAATAGACCTTCCTTACCATTTCGTTGGCTGCCAATACCTCTGGCGTGCCCGATTCCAAGATTTTGCCCTCAAAAAGTAGATAAGCTCGGTCGGTAATGGAAAGGGTTTCCTGTACGTTGTGGTCGGTAATTAAAATCCCAATATTCTTTTTCTTAAGTTTAGCTACAATGCTTTGGATTTCTTCCACGGCAATAGGGTCAACCCCTGCAAATGGCTCATCCAGTAAAATAAAATTAGGACTTGCAGCCAATGCTCTCGCAATCTCCGTTCTACGGCGCTCCCCTCCAGAAAGTAAATCGCCACGGTTTTTGCGTACTTTATGCAAACTAAACTCCGTAAGCAACTCTTCCAGTTTTTCCTTGCGTTCTTCCTTGTTGAGTTTGGTCATCTCCAAAATGGCCATGATATTATCCTCTACAGATAATTTGCGGAAAACACTGGCCTCTTGGGCTAGATAACCAATGCCTTTTTGCGCTCTGCGGTACATCGCATCTTTAGTAATGTCTTCACCATCCAAAAATATATTGCCTTCGTTAGGCTTAATTAGGCCTACGATCATATAAAACGACGTGGTTTTTCCAGCACCATTTGGTCCCAGTAAACCCACAATCTCCCCTTGGCTTACTTCAAATGAAACATCGTTAACAACGGTACGCTGTTTATACTTTTTAATGAGATGCTCGGCTTTTAAAATCATTTAGTTTTAGTTTTTTGGTTGATTAGTTTTTTTAGTTGTTTAGTGCTTTTAACCCACAACTTTTAACTTTCAACTCAAAATTTAATTCCTTTTATGTTTAGTTGCAAACGTTTTTTGTCTCTCCAATTATTTTCTTCTATCGTATAACAAATAGAAAATGGTTGGTTTGGTTTTAATAATTTTTCGAATTCTCCAAGGTTAAAACCAATAGCTTCAAAAATAGTCGAATTTTGTTGTTTTACATTTATTTTTAGGTGATTTGTCCCTACAATTTGAGGGGTACCCGCCAAAATTACATCATGAGTAGTAAATATTGGAGCCATGTTTTGTGGTCCGAAAGGTGCCATTTGATTTAATATCCTAAAGAATTTGCCATTGATCTGCTCAAAATCAACCGCAGTATCAATATTAATTTCGGGAATGAGCAATGCAGGATCGATACTTTTAGACACCACCTGCTCAAATCGTTCCGAAAATAACGGCAAGTTCTCAGGACTAATGGTCAATCCTGCGGCATACTTATGCCCCCCAAACTGGATCAGTAAATCACTGCATTCCACTAAAGCTTCATATAAATCGTAACCCACCACCGAGCGTGCTGAACCTGTATAGTTACCGTTAGATTGGGTAAGCACGATAGTCGGGCGGTAATATTTCTCGGTTAATCTAGAAGCGACAATGCCAATGACGCCTTTGTTCCAACTTTCTTGAAACACCACCGTGGTTTTTCGATTGATCAGCACTTCATCCTGCTCAATAATGGCCAGTGCCTCAAGGGTGATATTTTGGTCGAAACTTTTACGTTCGGTATTTTGTAAATTGATGAGCGAACTTTGTTCATCTGCAATGAAAACCTCTTCACTTAAAAGCATTTTTACGGCTTCATTAGCATGTCCCATTCTCCCCGCAGCATTAATGCGTGGAGCCAGCATAAACACCACATCCATAATGGAATAGTTGTCGGTTTTGCCCGAAATTTGCATCAAAGATTTCAAACCCGTAGAGGGATTCTCGTTCAGCTTTTTAAGACCGTAATAGGCCAAAACCCTGTTCTCGTCAACAATTGGGACAATATCGGCTGCAATGCTCACCATGCACAAATCAAAATATTGCTCATAAAGCTCATCTGGAAGATTTTTGAAGGTACAATAAGCCTGTGCAAGTTTAAAGCCAATACCACAGCCAGAAAGCTCCTTGAAAGGATACTCGCAATCAACGCGTTTCGGATCTAATACCGCAACCGCTTTCGGAATTTCGTCGCTGGGCAAGTGGTGGTCGCAAATGATAAAGTCAATGCCTAAGGTGTTCGCGTAATCAATTTTGTCGTTGGAGCGGATTCCGCAATCCAGTGCTATAATTAAATCGACCCCGTTGGCATGAGCATAATCAATACCCTGTGTGGAGATGCCGTAACCTTCTGCATGCCTGTCGGGAATGTAGAAATCAATATGACCAGTGAAATTACGGAAAAACTGATAGGCAAGCGCCACAGCAGTGGTTCCGTCTACATCGTAATCGCCATAAATTAAAATGCTTTGTTCACGTTGAATGGCTTTTTCAATTCTTTCTACCGCTGTTTCCATATCCTTCATCAGGAACGGATCATGCAGGTGTGCCAATTGCGGCCTAAAGAAATATTTGGCTTCTTCAAAGGTATTGATGCCCCTTTGTACCAAAATTTCTGCCAAACTTTTATCAATAGTTAACAGATGGGAAAGCTCCTCAACCTTTTCCTGCTCAATATTTTCACTAATAACCCATCTTTTCTCCATTGGTATCTGCTCCATTAACGAGCTTGTTTGCATTAATATTACAAAAAGCCTCGCCTTGTTCTCTATATTTGTAACCCGTAAATATATCATTAAATTTCTTTCGTAAAAAGATGGCTATTCAAGTTTTCACGTTATCAGAGGGTTCATATTCGGTAGATGCCAGTAAAAAGTTTATCCCTTTTGATCCTGCCAAGGATAATCCAAAGGATAGACCCGCATCGTTATTTATTCATGTACAGCCTTTTCTGGTTAAGCTCGAAAATAGCTTGCTGTTGTTGGATACAGGTTTGGGGTATAGCAACGAAGAGGGTAAACTCCATTTGCATGAAAACATCAGAAAAGCAGGATTTGATCCAGATGATATAGAACTGGTATTGATGTCGCATTTGCATTTCGACCACTCGGGTGGAATGGTGCATCATCATAACGGTAAAATGGAATTAAGTTTCCCTAATGCCACTTATGTAATGCAAAGAGGAGAGTGGGAAACCGCTTTTAGTAGCAAATCTTCTTCTTACCATACCGAGATTTTTGATTTTGTTCAGCGCAATGCTCAAATCCATTTGATAGAAGATAGTGGCCAGTTGACCAACGAAATCAGTTATGAACTAACGGGAGCGCATTGTCCATATCATCAGGTTTTTTTAATTGATGATGGAGAAGATAAAGTCTTTTTTGGGGGCGATGTATTACCTGAGCCAGAAGAGCTCATCAGGAAGTTTATAGCCAAATATGATTACGATGGTCGTAAGGCGATGGAATTAAGGGACGAGTTTGGGCATAAGGCAGCAGCCGAACATTGGAAATGCCTTTTTTATCATTCCAAATCTAAAACCCAAGCTTTTGTAGAACTACAGGACGATAAGTTTATAATCGTTTAATCTATCGCAGCAAGTAGCTCTTTTAATCGGTCAATAGACAGTGGTTTTGAAATAAAGCCTTTCACTGATTTGTAGCTTTTAGCTTTCTCTATATCGTTTTCATAAACAGATGAAGAGAGCATGTACATGTCATTGGTTGCTTTAAGGTCTAATGCTTCAAAAGCTTCAATAAATTCCCAACCATTAAGGATAGGCATATTGATGTCGATTAAAACCAGTTGGGGTAAGGGTTGTTGGCTATCAACTAAATCCTTGATGTAGTCGATGGCTAATTGGCCATTATGTTTGGCGCATATCTCCACGTCATACCCGGTTTTTTCAACAATTTTACTGATGATAAAGATGTTGATATCATCATCATCAATGACAAGGAGGTTAATCTTAGAAGAGGGTGTTTGTTGCATCGGGCTTTAATGAAATACGTTGTTAACCGCAGCGAAGGTATATATTTCGTAAGTGGATTTACATAAAGTTACATTAATTTATTTAACAAAAAAAATCCGAGTAATACTCGGATTTTCTAATCATCTATTTAATAGGAGGTTATTTTTTTGCTACCAATTTTACGTCAATGGTAAACTCATCGTAGATGAAGTTATCGCCGATGCTGCTGAAGATAGACTTAGATTTGTACTCGATACCATATTTGGTTCTGTCGATAGCAACCTTCTCTGCTACGGCGGTAACAGTTTTGTCTGCATTCCAGGTAAGCTTTGCATCGAAAGTTACTGGGTTGGTTTTTCCTTTAATGGTTAAGTCGCCGGTAATTTTTACATCAGCACCATTACCTTCTACTTTTTTAATTACGAAATTAGCTGCAGGGAATTTTTCTACGCCAAAAAAGTCGTCATTTTTCAAATGTTTGTCTAGGCCTGCATTTGGTTTGCCACCATCTAAAGTTTGAATAGTAGTCATGTTAGCTACAAAACCACCCTCTACTAATTTTTTACCGTTGAAACCTAATGTTCCAGAAGTTAGTGCCACAGTGCCAGTATGTGAACCAGAGAATTTTTTGCCTTCCCAATTGATCGTAGACTTGGTAGCATCTACCGTGTAAACATCAGCCTTTGGTTTAAAAGCGAAAAAAGAAAAGCTAGCTACAAGAGCTAACGTTAAAATAGAAGTGATTTTTAATTTCATTGTTGATTAATTTATAGTTAGCGTAAAGGTATTTAATTTTAAATCTAGTTTGTATTGACCTATGTTAAGATTTTACAATTTCATGTAGATGGTTGGTTAGATGGTAAACAGGTGTAATGGTTTAGTGAGCGGGTGAAATTTTTATTTAACATGAATTTGCGATAAGCGTTTGGTGATTTTTCACATCTCCAGCCCTAGCAAACCACTCTTCGTTCTACTAAAATCGGAGTCTGTTTGAGACGTACTCTTATGTGCCTATGTGGTTGTATTTTCTCTTTGCGCATTTACAATCTGCAAAAGCTCAAAAGCTTCCTAAATGAACAACATAGGTACATCGTAAATTCAATAGTATTAGCTAATCATTTAATCATTCAAAAATTCTTTCCTTCAATCATTGGAGATCAAATCGTAAATATTAAGTCATTTAGTATCAGTTAAGTGGAAACAGGCTCCTTTTGTAAGGCTTATTTTCGTTAAATTAGCGGCTTTACTTAACAAAATAGATGTCTGATATTATTCAACTTTTACCCGATAGCGTAGCCAACCAGATAGCGGCAGGAGAGGTGGTGCAGAGGCCAGCCTCGGCAGTAAAAGAATTATTGGAAAACGCGTTGGATGCAGGTGCCGATAAAATACAGCTCATTGTTAAGGATGCTGGAAAAGCATTGATTCAAGTGATAGACAATGGCTGCGGGATGAGCATTACTGATGCCCGCATGTGCTTTGAGCGCCACGCCACTTCAAAAGTACGTAAGGCCGAAGATCTTTTTGCCATCAGAACCATGGGGTTTAGGGGCGAGGCAATGGCATCCATAGCCGCGATTGCGCAGGTGGAAATGAAAACCAAGCGCCATGAAGACGAAGTAGGGACTCTGATAGAAATAGAAGGTTCTACCGTGGTAAAGCAGGAACCAATAGGAACACCTAACGGAACCAGCATAAGTGTAAAAAACCTGTTTTATAATACACCTGCAAGACGTAATTTCCTAAAGAGTAATCCAACGGAAATGCGCTACATCATCGACGAGTTTCAGCGTGTGGCCTTGGCCAAACCACATATCTCATTTAGCTTGCATCATGATGGGAATGAAATTTACCGACTGCCTGCGGCAACCATCAAGCAGCGTATTGTACATTTATTTGGCAATAACTATAACGAACGTTTAATTCCAGTAGAGGAAGAAACCACCATCATTAATTTAAAAGGATACATTGGGAAACCTGAATTTGCCAAGAAAACCCGCGGCGAGCAGTTCTTTTTTGTGAACGATAGGTTTATTAAGGATAATTACTTGAACCATGCCATTAACAAGGCTTATCAAGAACTATTGCCTGATGATAACTTCCCGCTTTATGTACTTTTCATAGACATAGATCCTGCTAAGATTGACGTAAACGTGCATCCTACCAAAACGGAAATCAAATATTTGGACGAAAAGTCCATCTATGCCATTATCCACTCGGCCGTGAAAAGATCATTGGGTAGGTTTAATATC
>NZ_JAELTX010000534.1 GCF_016429065.1 Pedobacter sp. ASV17 | reverse complement strand
GCGTATACTCGATTCCACGGCACAACAGGACGCCGGACGTAGACAAGATAGCCCAAGACACTAAAAAACAATTGACAGTTCAGCATTTCAGTTTTCGTAATACATCACTCCACAAATAGGTGTGGTAGCAAAAGATGTCGATAGTTCCATGTCTTTGGTATACAGGCTAGCTATTATAACGAAGAAAGGAAGCAGGCAGACCAGTACACTGCCAGGTAAGCCAGCTAGCAAAGTGCCCTCGCAACAAAGAAGTCTATACTCCCAGCTCGTTTGCATTTCCAACAAGATCCGTACCTGAACAGCAGCGTTCCAACCAAAGGGACACACTTGCAATGTCTCCGTTTCTAACCCATTAAGCCTCACATGCCTCCTATTAAAATGTTTTATTTCCATCCGGGGTTCCTGCTCAGCAGCGAGACGACAAACC
>NZ_JAELTX010000533.1 GCF_016429065.1 Pedobacter sp. ASV17 | reverse complement strand
ACGACTATCTCTTCGGGTTGCTTTTGTAGGCTGAGTGTCCGGTTCGGTCACCACGAGCCCAAGGTCGAGCATTGGATCCGACAGAGATATTAGTCGCGGCCAATGGGAATCACACCGTCTGATGGGGACATCAAACATTGTCTCCAGTGTAGCGCTCTGACCAAGATTCAGGGATTTTGGCTTCCCAAGACCCTCCACTGAGAAATCGTTCGCTTGAGATGCAGTCAAGTCGGTCAATTGCGAAGAGAGAAACGAGCCTGGGAGCACCTTGGGAAACCTCAAGGCGAATGGCGTCACATTCGCTGCGCTTTGTTTGCGTTGTATAAGTACACCTGCTGGGCCAGCAAAGGCAGTCTCAACCTCAAATGGCATATGTACTATGTGGCTAGCCCCAGACAGAAAGTAGACATGTGCCTGAGTCTTCAGA
>NZ_JAELTX010000532.1 GCF_016429065.1 Pedobacter sp. ASV17 | reverse complement strand
CTTTGATCGTGAGCGCTTACAAGTAGCAGCAACAAGCCACAGCAAGCTGACCTTGTAATCTAGGCTCCAATCTCGATTGACTCGCCCGGCTTTGTCAGAATGTGGAATTTCTTCGATATTCTATCTTTCCTCTCCGACGACGGCCAATGCGATCCAGCTCTGCTGTTCTGGCTGGTAGAAGAGCTCCTCGACAGCCAAACGATTGCAGGATGCCGACATATTTTCGACTATCTCGAGTCTCGCCGCGAGCGCATAACAGTCAAAAACTTTAAGCAAAAGCAACTAGTCATATTAAGAAGCTGCAATGAGCTGCTGCGTCGATTGTCGCGAGCAGAAGATACAGCGTTCTGCGGACGTGTATTCATTTTCATGTTCCAGTGCTTCCCCTTGGGTGACCGCAGCTCGGTCAACTTGCGCGGAGAGTACC
>NZ_JAELTX010000531.1 GCF_016429065.1 Pedobacter sp. ASV17 | reverse complement strand
CCACATGCTAGCGGACTTTGTCGTCTTTATTCTCGTTCGCATCGCGTTCTTCGCCCCCCATTGTTGGGGTGGCCAGACGATAGTTACTCGTAGGACGAATGAACGTTCTTTTTTCGGTCCTACTCGTGCTACTGTATGCTAGGTTATGTAGCGTGGAAGCGACGTCTGGTTCTATGATTGATATTTGAATCATCACAAAAGAGATGCACATCCCATCTTACCCTGTCGTGTTATGTTTTACTGCCATCGCCTATTGCAGTCGCTTCTCCTACTTCTCTTTTAACGAAGCACGATTATTGCTGGCACGTATTAGAATTGAGTTCTGCTGTCGTCATTCTGTTCACATTGCTCGTCTTTAGCTGATGGCTATGCCTACTCTCCCCACGTCACTACGAGTTGGAGCAACCATCTTGGCTGCGCCGTGTTC
>NZ_JAELTX010000530.1 GCF_016429065.1 Pedobacter sp. ASV17 | reverse complement strand
AGTCAGACGAGAATCGCATGACCTCGCAGAACCTCGCAGCTATTTTCCAGCCAGGCATGCTCTCCCACCCATCGCACGCCATGGCCCCCGAAGAATACCGACTGAATCAGTGTGTCATTATTTTCCTCATTGAGAACCAGGATCACTTCTTGATTGGTATGCAAGGAACCGCAGCCGACGAAAAGACGATGCAGGAAGTCGAGTCTGGCACGCCCCAAGGCCCTCTGACACCAGCCGTCGGCGTGAACCAGTCTGGTCTCGACAGATCGGCCTCGACAGCAAGTGCCGGCGCTGAGAGCGTGCGCAAAGACGGCAAGCTGCGCAGGAACCGCTCCGTCAACTCCCGGCATTCTAAAGAGGGCTCCAACACGCCGACGACTCCAGCCGTGGCCACGACACCAACTGGCGGTCTGGGTAGAAGCAATAC
>NZ_JAELTX010000529.1 GCF_016429065.1 Pedobacter sp. ASV17 | reverse complement strand
CACCATTTTTGTGGGCACCCACTCACATTTGCAGATCTGGCGCTTGCCATTGAGAGTTTGCTGAACAACGCACTGGGCGACAATGAGCTGGATCATGGTTATGTAAGCAACCGCGACAAGGCCGGAGCGGTGCCACGACTAACCAACCAAAGATCCTCCAGATATCGATCTACGTCGAGAGTCTGGATAAGCAGATACGCATCAGTCCGCGAGCTGAAGTCATTAAAGGGCTGCCTGATTGGCATGCTGTAATGCGAGATGAAGTCGAAGGCAAGCTTATCAAACGAGTACAGGAGGAATCTTCAACCCGAAGAAGCATGATCGTCACAGGCAAGTCACTTTGGAACAATTTCACAACCCAGTATTAACAAACGCAGTTGCGGCTTGCACTGCTGTCCGGCAGGACCTGCAAGCAATTGTACAAAAG
>NZ_JAELTX010000528.1 GCF_016429065.1 Pedobacter sp. ASV17 | reverse complement strand
CCAATCCACAGCTACTGGCAGCAGCAGCAGCAGTAAAAACGCAGAATGGGAAAAAGCACAAGCGCAATTAGAAGCCGAGCGGCGCCAGCGTGAAGAAGCGCGCCTCAAAGCTGCGTCGGGCACGGAGCAGCCGAGTAGCCTATATGATGTTTTGCAGGCGAACAAGGCAGCGAAACAGGCGGCGTTTGAGGAGGCGAATAAGCTAAAGAATCAGTTTCGGGCGCTGGATGATGATGAGATTGACTTTTTGGACGAGGTTGTGCAGCGGCAGAAGCGCGAGGAGGAAGGGAAGAGGAAGGAGATGGAGGAGGGGTTGAGGATGTTTCGGGAGGCGAGGAAGGAGGAGAGGAAAGAAGAAAGAGAAAATGTTGCGGACAAGGGCGCGGAAGAGTGGGCTATTGGTGGGAGGAAGAGGAAGAGGAGCGCG
>NZ_JAELTX010000527.1 GCF_016429065.1 Pedobacter sp. ASV17 | reverse complement strand
TTTTAATGAGAACCTGGCAGTAATAATCTGCGGCAAATTTGACTTGAATACAAAATACTCCGTGTCAGTATTATTTGTACTCCGTAGCGAAGCCGGTCCTATATGTAAACGTCAGAGTGTGCCAGTAGTCTGTTACATGATGCCAGTACGAAACTCAGGCTGGCATGCTCCGGCGACACGGTGCCTGGAAGAAGAGCAATGCTGAGCGGCGATATTGACTTCTTTCAGGGGTTTAGTTGACATCATGAGGCTTTTAAATTTGACCTCCATTCTGTATTCCCCTCGCCCATTGCCGTGACCCGCGTGCCAAATATAGAAAAGAAATAATGGTCCCATGTACTGCGCATCACGCAGGGGTGACTGTGTTAATCCACATGCAAGTTCTTTCAACGCTTCAACTGCAGGCAAGTAAGTAGGTAATTACACAGT